>NZ_AP025512.1 GCF_024347635.1 Vibrio tasmaniensis | reverse complement strand
TTTTATCCGCCTGAATCTCTCCTTGCCGATACCATCGGCGATACGTTCTCACGTCAATTTGAACCTCATGGCAAGCCTGCTCTAAGCGGCAACCACTTTGCCTGGCATCATGAATAAGCTTAATTAGATGTTGCCTTTCATCGGTTGAGGTTAGTCGTCCTCTGGCTCTTCCCCGTAAAAGGCTCTGAGCTTTTTTCGTAGAACCAACAGGGCAGCAGTCTCAGCCAACGCCTTTTCTTTGTGGCGTAGCTCCTTCTTAAGTTCTTTGATTTCAAGCTTATCCGCTTTGGCCTGCTTCTTTGCTTCAGCTTCCCGTTCTTTACTCGACATGAAGCCTTGCATACATTCGCTGCGCCAGCCTTGGACTTGCTCAGGAAACAGACCTTTTTCACGACAATATTGGCTGAGTTCATTCTCGGTCATCGAGTAAGTCTCAGCGACGATGGCAAGTTTAGTTTGAGCAGACCACTGCTCTGATGAAGTGTTGCTATTTGGCACTGCGGCTCCTGAACGTCTGAGTTGCTGCCGCCAATTATACAGAGTCGCAGTGCTAATGCCTTCTTCTTTTGATAGTTGGCTCACTGACATTGAGTATGGAGGCAGTAGCTTCTTCGGTTCTGTCGCAAGTCTAGTTGGAGGCGTGACAGACCCACCCTACAGATACAATTATCCTGCGAGTGCGTAGAATCGCTCAAAGGCCGTTTGGCCTTCAATATCTATCTGATCTTGTTTCAACATCGTCCACACTTCCCGCCCATGCAAACTGGCCAAAGCTCCTTCCGTTGACTTCCAACCTAGAGCTTGACGTGTTTTCTGCTTCACCCAACGGTGGCTCTGCTCGACGATATTGTTCAGATATTTAATGTCCAAAATCTCTACCAGCGAGAGCATAAAATACCCCGTCAACCAAAGCTGAACATTCATCGAATCAATGGCCGCGTAGTTACTCTTACTTCCGTCTATAACCACTTTGTTTGGCAAACCATTTTGTGAAATAGCCTTATTAAGAAAGGCTTTAGCAGCAGCCTCATCACGGTTCGGGCTAAGATAATAATCAATCACATGTCCAAATTTATCGACGGCTCGGTAATAGTAGACCCATTTCCCCTTCACTTTGATGTAGGTTTCATCCATACGCCACGAGTCAGACACCGGCTTCTTTCTACGCCTGGCTCTATGCTCCAATACTGGTGTAAATCTGATAACCCAACGATTAATAGTAGTGTGGTCTACAACGACTCCACGCTCTAATTGTATCTCTTCGATTTCACGATAACTGAGCTTATAGGCGAGATAATAACGTACGGTTTCGAGAATAACTTCAGAGGGAAAGTGGCAGCCTTTAAACATTAAGAATCAGTATCATGAATAGAAATTAAGAAAATCTTAACTTAAAGGCTCAAAGTTTGCGACAGAACCGCGGTATGGATATCACAAACGTTTACTCTCAGAAACAGCGATGTATCGAGTTAAACAATTGCTAGGAGGGAAACTGAGCTTGAGAAACTACAATGCCCAGGTGGGTGAAACTTACGCGATGATAAAAGCGTTGAACAAGCTTACTAGGTTAGGTATACCTGAAACTTGTCGTATTAGCTAAGAAATACGCGAAACGGGTTGGCTCTATCTCTAAATTTAATTACGCAACAAAGCCTCCTTTCACTGAAAAATAATTGGCCTTCAAGGAAGGTCAAGTTGTTGGCGTCTAATGTAATAGTAAAAAGCAATAAAAACAGGTGGCCCATTAATTTTCACTACCAACCTCAAAAAATGAGGTATATACTATTTAAATTTACTATATGGAGGCGGAAATGGATAACCAACACACTACTACGGCATTTCAAGCGCTTAAAACGGGTGCTGATGCTTATATTCAACGTCGTAACCAACGTTTATTAGCCAATCACCATAAAGAACTTCGTAACTTTACCCGAGCTGAAGCATCCACTTACCTTAATATTGATGCTAAAACGCTTGATCGTTACGTTACTTATGCAGAGATAGACCCTCGTCGTCATGCTGAATCTCAATGGTCGATTGATATTGCTGAAATGTACAAGGTTCGGGATTTGCTACCTGATAATTTACGTAAAGACCCTAAGTTTGTACGCAGCGAGAAGCAAAAGACACAAGTAATGGTTATCCAAAACCAAAAAGGTGGTGTCGGAAAAACGGTTTCTGCCGCAACTATCGCTTCAGGTTTAGCAACCGAGTTCCATCAAGAATACCGTGTCGGCTTAATTGACATGGATGGTCAAGCTACGCTATCGATGTACTATGCACCTGAATCGGATCAAGAAGGTAACTTGTCTGTTGGTGATCTGATGATGCAAACATTCGACCTCGATGAAGGCGAAACTGTTGAGCAAGTCATCTCTGAGGCGTTCCTTGAAACTACTATTCCAAACCTACGTATCTTACCTGCTGCGCAAAGTGACAGGGCAATGGAAGGTTGGTTTCATGAAAAAGTTTTCAGCCAAACTTTGGCGTCGCCTTACTCTTTACTTAAAGATATAATAGAGAGAGTGAAATATGAGTTCGATATCATCATTATCGATACCCCACCCTCACTTGGATATGCGACCTTTAACGCGTATTTTGCTGCAACCAATGTGGTGTTCCCGTTATCGATTACCGAAAATGATATTGATGCTACCTGCTCTTATTTCAGTTACATTCCTCAAGTATGGGCATTGTTAGAGAACGCTAACCATGAAGGCTATGACTTCATGAAAATATTACTGACTAACCATCGTGATAGCTCAACGACCACAGAACTCATGAACAATCTGTACGACCACTTATCTCCCTACCTGTACTCAAAAGAGTTCAAACATAGTGAAGCGGTTCGTCAGTCCTCTTCCTTACTCTCAACGGTATTTGATATGTCAAAAAGTGAATACCCGAAAAGTAAAGCTACCTTCCAAAGCGCGCAGCAAAATAGCTATGAAGTTACAAGTCAGATCTTGCGCGATATTCTCAACGTTTGGCGTGTACAGGAGAACAAATAATGGCCAAAAAACGCGGCGGTAGCCCTTTAGGCAATGCTCCTGGCTCTGCTCAAGCACAGCAATCAGCGGCTAAAGCAAACTTAGAAACCCTAACAGCACAACTCAATACAGAATTAATGAAAAGTGGCCATAGTGCAGCCGAGTATCTACAGAAAAAGTTCGGTATCGAATCGGTCGGTCAGAAAATGGTGTGGCAACTTTCATCTGGAAGCACTGCGACTTTCAATGAAGTAACTCTGACTTATGAACAGGTAAAGCTGAGCACTATGGTTACTTTCGATGTGAACGGACGTGATCAGTCTTTGCTAACAAGAGAGTCATTAGAAGATTTAAACTCTCTAGAGTTCCAGCAGTTTTACCCTGCGGTTGGTCGTGAAGTCGATGGCCTTATTGATGTACTTGATGGCTCTCGACGCCGAGCATGGTTCTTACTTCAAGAAGGAAAGATCACAAGCTTCCGCATTCTTGTTACTCAAGATGATATTTCAACGGCAGATGCCAAAGCGTTAGCCAAGCAACTACAAACTGCGAAAGAGCATAACTTACGTGAGATTGGTTTACAGTGTCTCACAATTAAAAAAACCGATAGTGAGATAACTCAAGCTGAGATTGCACAGTGTGTCGGGTTAAGCCAGGCGGGTGTCAGTAAAGCCATCAAAGCGGCATGTATTGATGAAAGACTCGTGCAAGTATTTCCTGATTCAAATGCCCTGTCTCACCCCGATTATAGTTTGCTAGCTAAAGTGATGAAGGTCTGCGAAGACAACGAAGCGTTAATGCATTTTCTGAATGTCATAGACAAAAAACTTGTCAATATTCAGGCTGAATATTCAGTAAAGGACCAGAAAGATGCGATTATTACTGCCATAAAATATGAGTTGAAAATTGTAGAATCTAAGCAAGGAGCTGAGGCCGCTAAAGTCGAAATAACCCCCCTCGCCCAGTTCGACAGCAAAGGAATGTTCGCCCGTAAGAAAGTGAAGGGACGTAACTTCTCATATGAGTTTGGTCGATTGTCGAAAGAGGTTCAGACTCAATTAGATGAAGCGATTCAAGCTGTACTCAGTAAAAAATAGGAAAAACTAGACGGTAGCTTTTTCGCTGGCGTCTAGTTTTGTTGTGACGTGTTTGTCTATAGTATCTACTACTTGGTTGCTGCTCCACTTAATGAAGATATAGTTAATGTCGTTAAGATTATGAGAGGCATGAGTAAGCCGGAAAAATCGCATTCGCCAAAGTAGAAATGAGAATTTCCATTCAAGTAATTTACTGACGATGAAATGTATTTCAATAAATCTCATTGTTAGCTTATTCCTTCTTAATTTATTACTGAAAATAAAAATTTCTGGTTCTATTGCTCTGGGCGTTACCCTTCGGGCAAGGCTTTTCGCTTGTATCTTTCACCTATGGCCTAAGAGTGGCATTACCCTGATGAGTCACTCCGTGCCGTCCCAGAGTGTGCCTCTCTACAGTTCTTATCTAAAAGGATATCGCTGTAATCCTAAACACCTGCGCCTCGTCATTCTTCCTCGTTGCCGCTTGTCGTGCCTCCTAACTCCTTTCACTGAGATCCATTAAGTTCGAGTAAGGACTTGTTGTCTTATGTGCCGATTTTCCTTTCGACTCGCATCATTTTTGGTACTCAAACAAAAGGAAACTCCTCATGGCACAACGACACTCAAGCCCAACTCTCTCCAAATCGATGTTCAGCGACCAGCGTTTCACCGCTGGACACGAAAGCTCACCCAGAAATGATATCTCTAGTCCGAGCGTTGAATGTGCAGTTCGTTCGACCGTTTCAGCTACGGTTTTAAAAGGACTTATCTGGGTAAATTCCACTGACTTTAATTCGACAGTTCGATCGGTCAAAGTGCATGAGATTTTACTTAAGGAGTTTGGTTATACCGATTCTTCGATTTTGGAGGAAAGCCTAAAAGGAAAAGGAGTGAGCATTAGCGTATGTGACCGAGTGACGACAGTAAAACAGATGCGAGAAGATTACGCCTACGCGAAAAAAGAAGAGAGAAACGTTGAAACGACCGCTAAGCATCAAGAAATAGCGAAAGACCTTCTAACTAGCTTGTATGGCCAATAACACGGACTGAGCGCCGCCCATCACGACTTTAAATATTAAAAGGGATCTATTATGTCTGTACTTGCTAACTACTCTAATCACAGCCTTTTCTCCGTAGAAGAAAAAGATATCTTGAACCGTGCCGCGAGCATTTTGAACCGGCGACGGTGTCGCCTGAGCGGCCTACGGCCGAAAACAAAGAGACTCAACCTACTAGGGTGCTTTACATGGATCGTTTATCCTATAGGTCATGCATCCGAATAAGCCCATCAAACAACTCTTCAATGCCAACGATACTTGGCTGAACTACCTCAATAAGTACCGAGAAACCCTCCGAACCGTCGTCATTGAAAACGTCACCAAGATGCTCGCTTGCAGTACCGCTGCTTTTGGCTCTAAAGAGTATCGATGCAGTCATGCTGACTGCACCCATCACAAATATATTCACCAGACGTGTAAATCTCGCTTTTGCAGCAGTTGTGGCATAAAAGCCACAGAGCGGTGGATACGAAAGCAACAACATGTCTTTCCTGAGTGTGAGTATCAACACGTTACGTTGACGCTTCCTCACACGCTGTGGCCTATCTTTCGGGATAGTCGTTTTCTTCTCAATCATCTCTTTAGCTGTGCAGCCAAAATCTTCTTAGGATGGGCAGAGCAACTGGGTATCGATATCGGGGTGTTCTGTGCACTTCACACCTACGGGAGAAAGCTGAATTGGAATGTGCACATCCATTTGTCTGTCACGCGTGGAGGCTTATGTAAGAGGACTGGCCTGTGGAAGCCCATTTTCTTTAAAGCTAAGACCACTGAGAAGTGTTGGCGCACCGCCATCATTCAGCTTCTCAGCTCCAATTACTCAGAATTAGAATTGAGTGGAGAGGGTTGCCCTTATATTCGTAATGAGCAAGATTGGTCCCGATTTTTAACCAGCCAATATTGCCGTCGATGGAAGCTGCACTTTGCAAAGAAAACGGCCAACGTGACGCCCACCATGACTTACCTCGGACGATACCTAAAACGCCCACCCATATCGGCGTCGCGTTTACGACATAACTTCCAGGGAGGCTTGGTAACGTTTGATTACCTCAACCATAGAAATGGTCAGACGGAATCCCTCATTTTGAGTCCAGAAGCTCTGATAGAGCGCATGATTGAGCATATTCCAGATAAGCACTTCAAAATGATTCGATACTTCGGTTTTCTATCAAACCGACGTCGTGGTGAGATGCTCCCTAAGGTCTACGCGCCCCTAAAGACGCCCCTGAAATGCCCGGCTACGCCGCCATGTTGAAAGGGTATGTGGAAGGTTGATCCGTTTGAGTGCATTCTTTGTGGGCACCGTTTAACGTTTCTTCGCTTTAGGGCTGGGGAGCCGCTGTCAGAGCTGGTCCACCATGCTCTGGTTCAAGCCCAAATCAGGTCAATTTAGGCATTTCGCAGGATGAGTGTATCTAAAATCCCGAAAACAGCATGAAAGTGTTCAACAAACACCCGTGTTTAGATTGTAGAGCAGAAGTTAGATCAGTCAGCGACTCATTCTGACGAGAGTTATGCCGCGATCGTTCAGGTAAGGAATCATTCAGATTCCTTACCTTCAAGATAAATGATTTTATTGAGAGGGGGTGGCTAAAAGTTGAGCGGTTGAATAAATACAAGGGCTATTAAATTTATATTAATAAAGTATAATATGTGATTAGTTATCACATATTGTAATAATAGGCTTTAAGTTATTGATATAACTACGTATAATGTCCATTATGTTAAACGATTTTGTGAAAATGTGATTTAAGACTTGAGACTCATAAAGTAAGTGCGTTATACTTTGCTCAGATTCTTAAAGCGAAAAGTGCATTACATAGCACGCTACTACATAGTTTTCTATGTAGTGTATTTTTTAAGAATTGAGAGTGTGTTAGGGGTGAGAGCCTAACTAAATAGCATTCGCAAAGCAGCCGTTCTCCCATACGTGAACGGCTTTTTTGTGCCTGAAATTTAAGCATTTGATCTTTTTGCAGATCTTGTGTAAATTGAAATCTTATTGTTTGGACTCTCAATCCAAACAACCCTAAAACGTATGGAACCAAATAATGAAGAATCCCATTGTGTCTTGCCTATGGCAAGCGACCCTCAGACTCAAGACCTCAGTAGTAACCGCATTAGAATCAGATCCTCACACTTTGATCTGGCTCGGTTATGGCTTAGAGGGCGAGTCTCATGTTTGCAGATAACCTCGCACCAGCGTTAGCCAAATCCCAATACGACAAAGCGTATCGTTTGATGCGTAAAGCACGTAAGCGTGAACTCATTGAGATGCACCATGAAGTGCTCAATCCTAAGTCAGCTCAACACGAGATTGAACTTAACCAGGACGATTACGCGATCGGTTTTAAGGCTCAACGTTTGCTTCGTAGTGGTGAGGTGGTCAATCTTCCCCACGAATACGCTTTTATCTTGAAAGCGTGCCAAGAGTTTATCGATAACCCACAACGCTTCCCTGCCCTATTCGCTTGGGGCGGCGCGGCGATCAATAACATCCAATGCCGAACGCTGATCGCCAAAGTTTTAGCTTGTATCTTACCGAACACGGATTTGATTGGTGGCCGTATCGGTGTGCCGACCGAAGCCGGTTTGAAAACCATCAGCTATGACCAGTTGCAGGAAGACTACGCGCTACGTTGGGGCGAATATATTTCACCGAAGTCATTCGCTAAGGTTATTCGATACTTGCAACGTGCGACTTACTTGTACAGTGAGCGCATTAATGTGTGCGTCGATGATGCCGAAGGTACAGTGCGCAGCGCAGCCGCTTATAAGCAATTTACCGAAGCTTTCTTTAGAGACATTAAAGTGGTGCGCTATCCTAATATTTGTGAGTTGATTATTGCCTCTCGCAAACGCATGGAAAAGAAAGGCTTGCGTTTTGACTGGCTAAACTTCCGCACCATTGCTTCTGGTATTCAGGAGATCTACAACGCGACGCGCTGTAATGATTTTGCTAAGAACGTGGCTAACCTGTTCACAGCAACGCCTCACTACTCCCCTTCCCCGCACTAGCTATAGAGAAGTATCCGCTTAACGGCGGAGGGTTTTGCACGTTCGAAGCTTATTTTTGGTTAAAGATCCACCAATATTCTTCTTATTTACCAGAGTCTAACCCTGAGCCCCCTCCCCTCCCGATCGTTCTGAGTCGCTTTTTTATGTCAATTTCTAAAGGGAGTGCAATAAAAGCGTGTAAGAGAAGAGCACAAAGATGGCTCTAAAAAATGGACTGCGGTTATGTGTACTCCGTAGTTAAACTTCGTATATAAATAAATATTTAAGTAAACATTAGATAGATAGTTTAGGTTCACGCTGGCTGCTACATACTTGTATGTAGAGCCGGTGTGAAGCCGACAAGCGATAACGCGTCAGTCTCATCCCAAAATCTAACTTGATCGATCCTAAAACAGCGGTCGCTACGCTCCAAGGTAGCCACAGCCAGCATTGAGCTTTACTGAACTAAAAAATAACAACGCCATCGCTGGCTGCGCTGGACTTTTCTTTTGTCATTCGACAGGAAACTCTTGAGCATATACGTTAGATACGTGGAACCACCACAATAACCACGAGTCACATCAACCAACAACGCATCTCTTACTCGCTTCGCTCGCGCATTCTAGCAAGGAGAAAGGCAATTTCCGTACCCGTTACTTCATCGATACATTTTCCTTCATCTGAAATGATTAGAGAGCGTCTTACTCGCTACGCGAGCGCGTTCTGGTACTCGTCGCACAGCGACTCATGGAATAGAAAAGTGACAGGGCAGCGGATCTAATTTGATCTGCGCAGATCTTGAGCAAAAGAAGAGAGGGTTGATAAGGGATTGCTAAATATCAACATTGTTACAGTGTAGCGCATTTGAGTTGTAAAAATAGCGAAATGTTTCCATCTCGCTATTTAAGATAAGGAATCTCAATGATTCCTTATCTTGTGAGGCAGTGATCAGTTAATAAGAGTTAAAAGCTCTTTCTCTGACAATCCTGTGGTTTCAGAAATCAACGACTTGTCTAGACCCGCTGCCAGCATTTTTTTAGCTATAGCAAATTTTGCTTCTTGCTGACCTTCTTGAAGTCCTTCTTGACGACCAAAAGCTTCGCCTTCTTGACGACCTTTTTCTAAGCCTTGTTTTAAGCCTTGTTTTAAGCCTTGTTTTAAGCCTTGCTCTCGACCGCGGGCTTCTAATTGTTCTGCTACTGTCATGAAGCGCTCCTCATGCTCCGGTACTTGTTGAGCTAAAGTTCGCATCAAATCTTCTAGATTTGATGTCTCCCCTACTCTAAGTAAATACTCAATTAAACTGTCTAATTGGTTGGTTGTGATTAAACGTTCTAATAACAGTGTAACCAGTGTGTCTGTAAAATCCAATAAGTCTCTTTGCCGTACATGCTTTTGAACTAACTCCAACAACGCCACTCGTTTATGCTGAATGATCTCATCATCTGGCATCACTGTTACATCCACCAAGGGAAAACTCTGGCTATACAGTGTCTTGGCCATCTCTGGATGTTCAAATTCGTCCAGCCAATTTGTGCTGTACGGGTATGGGCTCGTTTTGCCATGATAGAACAGCAAGGGTACAACCAAAGGTAATGCTTCGTTGCCTGCCTCTAGGTGTTGCTTCATTGCGGCAATAGCATATCGCATCATGCGAAAGCCCATATGCTTATCTGGTCTGCTTTGATGCTCTATCAAAGCGTATACATACCCTACCCCTTCCTCTGTCTTCATTGAGTAAAGTACGTCTGAATAGTACGGCACTAGCTCTTCTTCTAAAAATGAACCAGGTTGAAGCCGGAGTGTATCGAGATTGCAGATTTGCTTGATGCGCTCTGGCAAATGGATGTTTAAGAAATCTTTAGCTGTTTCTGGCACTGTCAGGAACGATTTAAACAATCCGTCGTGTATAGATGTCGGTGTTTTCATGATACTTATCTGGTTTGGTGTTTCTAACATAATATCAAAAACATGTAATGAGGAGTTCACATAGTAGTCGATTTCCTTCTTGACTTAGTAATTAGAGTTAGTATAGTAATTGAGTAATTGAGTAATTGAGTAATTGAGTAATTGAGTAATTGAGTAATTGAGTAATTGAGGGTGTATGTCAAATATTATTGCGATTTTGAATCCGAAGGGTGGAGCGGGAAAGACCACTATAGCGTTACATTTAGCAAGAGCTTTAAAAGAGTACGGTACTGTTCTATTAGTTGACTCAGATCCTCAAGGCTCTGCTAGAGATTGGGCTGAACAAGGTGGTGGTAATTCATTTCCAATTGTTGGTGTTGATAGAGCCGGTGCTTTAAAAAGTACAATAAAACAATTGGCTAATGGGTATGAATGGATTGTTATCGATGGCGCGGCTAAATTGGAAGAAATGGCTGCTCATGCTGTCAGTTCTGCTGACTTAGTTATCATTCCAATACAGCCTTCTCCTTTAGACTTATGGGCGTGTGAAAGCTTGGTTAGTCAGATCAAACAACGACAGATTATAACTGACGGTGTTCCTACCGCTGCTTTTCAAATATCAAGAGCTAAGAAAGGAACAAATTTAGCCAAAGAAGTTCGTAAGGTTGTTGCTGATTATGATTTGCCTTTATTGGATGGAAATATTTACGACAGGACAATATTTGCTAAAGCATTGTCTGATGGTATTACTGCTTTAGATATGGAACCGGATAGTTCTGCTTCATTCGAAATTAAGCATATGACAAAACAGATTATCAGGGGTTTTGAATAAAATGTTAAAAGTAAAAAAAATAGGAGAAGGGCATCAACATCCAAAAATCGATGAAGTAAAAAAAGTTTTAGAGAAAGAATCGGTTAAGAGATTAAATGCTGATTTGCCTAAAAGTTTTTATATACAAGTTAAAAATTTTGCTAATGAAAAAGATAAATCAATAACAGAGATCGTTAAGCTAGCATTAACAGCTTATATGGCTGATAATTGAGTAATTGAGTAATTGAGTAATTGAGTAATTGAGTAATTGAGTAATTGAGTAATCCCTCTCGATGCGATCGCCAAACCTATCGAGAGGGGCAAATTAACCCATTGGAGAATTAATATGCAGTTGAACTGTAGCATAACTCACACCCTAAACCAAAGTGTGACTAACGAAGAACTCGATACGTTGGTTAGCCTCATGGAACGCAACTACTTCCGTCCCAACCAACAAGAAGTGATTGCCGCATTCGTTGGACGACAGGCCATCAAGAACTACCTAGAGGAGTGTGAGTGATAATTGTTTTACAGCATGGCATTTGTTGGTGGTGATTATGTCTGATTATGTTTAATGGTGCATATCTTCTTAACTCAGTGCAACCTCTTGTATTTAGAGGTTTTATCATTGAAGTATCGCGAAATGAGTAAGAATTACATTTTTCGAGAGTTAGAGTGCCAGATGACGAAGGAAGAGGTTGCTGAACTGTGTTTTAAAACTGTGAGGACTGTCACGGGTTGGGATGAAGGAAAACCGATACCACCTGAGTGTAAAAGGCTTATGCGTATGGCAAAAGGTCGGGAACTCAGCGTTAGCGATGATTGGGAACAGTTCAAAATGTTATACGACAGTATGGAGCTGCCGACAGGCCAAGTCGTGAGGCCGCAACAAATATTAGCAGGGATTGCTCTATTGGGAATTCAGTCTGAATTAGAAATCAAGACTTCAACTCACTTACTTGGGCTTGCTAGAGCGATAGCTAATATCAAGAAATAGGACTAGAAAAGTATGGTTTTATCAATGTGAATTCAAAGTCTAGGCTTCATTAGCTAACACGATGTGGCTCTCGTTGATAAAGTGACCTCGACTGGTGAAAAGAAATGTCCTGTTTTGAATGAACCAGTCCTCCTTTTGGGTCATATCAAGGAGAAAGAAGCCGAACCTTTATCGAGAGGGTTCGGCTTTTTAACCAGCTTATGATTTTTGTGTTTAAGTGACAGTTGTTGTATTGCTATGTTTCTTTTTGAGTGAATAGTTCGTCAACTATAGAACCGTACTTCAACTGAATTTCATTTAAAATTTGTTGTTCAGCCTCACTATGTTCAACTTCTAAATCAATCTGTTGTTGCCAAGCTGAAACTAAAGCAGTAAAAACTTGGGTCAGTATACTAGTTTGGCTTATCAGGTTTCCCACAAATTGTTTAGCTACTTCTGTACCTTCATTCGTACTAAGATCCCAATTTGGAATAGAATCGATATTATGGACTAGCATATTCCTATTCTCTAGAAACGATTCTATGAGCTGAAGGAGGTTTGGGTGTACATCTGCTCGGTCTTTTATACGACCAACAAAATAACCTAACGTCTTTTTCTTCTCCCTTTTCTGAAGCCTTGTTAGCTTCTCAAAGTTTATCGATTCTTCTTCTTGAAGTACGTAAGTAGTACAAAGTTTCATAAGGGATTCTAAAGACTGAGCATAGACAAGCGCAGCCCCAATAAGCGAAAAAATATCGTCCACATTTGGTTTATTCATTCAAACTCCAAAAAACATAATTACCTACTTGCCCTAGAGCAAGTTGGTTTTTTTCGTGCGTAGTCAATACTACAAAACATAGTGGAGCCAGAACTTTTGTCTATTAACCAAAGAAAACCTTGGGCTGTATCCACCAATGAAAAATCGTCCGAAATCTTAATTGGATTATGGCATTTTGTGGATAGAGCAGAGAAGTCTTGAGTGCAATATGACAATTCGTTGGAAGAGGTATTTAGTCTCCACATTACTAATATCTTTTCATCAACTAATGATTCGTATTTATTTCCAAACGCCAATACACAGCTTGACGTAAGTAAACCTACCAACAATAACGATATTTTGAACATTGATTAGCGCCTACTTTTTATAATTTGAACAACATGAGGTTGAGGTAAACAACATAACGGGAAGTACTTTCATTCGTCATCTAGTCTTCGTTATAAGCCGAAGTGCATTCCAAGTGAACTTGCTGCTTTATAAGCCCCAAAGCAAAAGAACCCATATGAAGACAAAACGACAGCTATATTAAATCTGTTGACGTAGTTCCCTAGCTTTAACCTATCATTTGAAAACAGTAGTTGAGACAAGTAAGTTGTGCCTGTTGCTAAAGCAGCAGAGAGTACACCTAAACAGAATATGAAAATAGAACTAGTTAGGCTGTTCGCAACAACTTCGGATATAGCTGTTTCCCAGATTTTTCCGGCAAAGGCTAGTAGTGCAACAGCCGCGCCGCCATTGATAACCATGCCGGATTTTAATGCAGACTGACCTGCTGTAATTACAGACTTAAACATTTCAAGCGAGTGTGCAGTTTGGTTATTGGCAAGCGCAATACTGCGGTCATTCTCAGCCTTAAATTTAGCGAGTCGTTCTTCATGATCTTGTGATTTATAAAAAGTATCGTTCTCTACATCCTTAGCAAATAGATTTAGATAGTTTTCCATTGCTTCAATAGAGAAAGTAGATTGTCCTTGTTCTTTTATAGGCTTGAGTGCATTTCTTATTTCTTGTAATACGTCAGATGCTTTCATTTGGTAAAAATCCCTATGAGTCACTAGTTTGTCTTAATCGCCTTGTTACATAAAATTTAGTACACGGCTATTAGAAACTTCCTTTCTAGTTCTTGGTTAATGCAATCTTACTAAGAATTTCCGATTACTAACAATTGTTTATAGTTCAAAAGAGACACTAGCGCGCAAGCTTGCAACTAGAGACGGTTGTGTGAGTGCTGATAGTTAGGACGAATTTACCCCCGTGATACAACACGGGGGTTGTCCCCATCTTCCGCGCTCGTCGTCCTCAGTCTTCGTCCTCCTTGCTTGTCATCAGGGGAACCCATCATTTAGTGACGCGATTAGAGCACCAGTAAAACTATAACCACCAATTAACACTCAACAAAGCCTACCCAAGTTTAAAGAGCGCCTAGCAAGATGAAGGGTTTTCGTTTGTCTCTCGAACGCCAGCTGCGCTTCGCTGATTATCGCTCATCAAGCTGAATCGACCCCTTAACATGATCATGTTCGCTTATCCCTGAGGGGCTTTTCCGTTCGTTGACCCAAAGCGCCTAAGAACCCGACCGACAACAGCGCAAACCAAGTCATAAAAAAACAGCGCTCCTAGAACACCGATAAACCCATAGATAGCAAAAGCCTGAGCAATCATTGTGATTTGGTCAGCCGTTAACGTGACACTTTCCATTTAATACCCCTATACAAAATTTGGTTGTTACTCTTAAAACAAATTCACATCAGCTCGTTTTAGTTCGGGCTCGTCTGACAGAACCTCGTGAGGCTTACACGTTATCAATTTGGTTAACTGGCCTCTGTTTAGTTTCAGTAGGCAATCGTCAATAACATCGTAGGTCACATCGTAAGCCCTTAGATAATTCTGATTAAGGCTATAAACCCCATCGGATGCGACTATCTCAATACTGACATGACGTTCAATTTTCTTTGGTTTGATAGCGAAATTAACACCCGTTACAAATGCCTTTTGGATACCGTCAAACGGTAAGATATCCGCTATAGAAATACTCGAAACATCATCATTGTTATCAGCTTGATTGCTATTCCCACCATCAGATACACCGCTAGCACCTTGACCGCTTTCTTGAGCTTTTGAGCTGTCTTTCCCAGTAGGGGAATCTTGATATTGTGGCGTTTCCGCTTCCTGAACTTCCTCAGTAGAATCAAAAACGCGATTGGATATTTCATTGGCCATGTACCCCAAACAACTAATAAAAAGTAAAAACACTGCAATCACTTTAGGACTGCGATAAAGCGTATTCATAGCTCCGGCTTGCTTGGCTATGCCTGTTCCCGTTGACTTATAAAGTAGAAAAGCATCCAACGGTATTTTTTGAGTAGTGGTGTTAACGTCTTTGGATTTTGGAATCACTGGAGTCGATACCGATTTGTCATGCTTCCATATTAACGGTTTGCGTTTAGTCCAAAAAAATTGGTCACGTCCCTTGTGATAAAAGTTCTGCTCACCACATGCTTTGATGCCCGTATCAATCTGTTTCCAGTCAGGCGAAAGCAATTCAATATCCCAGTTATATTTCCTATGACGCATGAATCCCTCATTGAAAGTATGAGGATAGATAATGCGCCCCTGGTCATCGTATTCAGCGACTCCGCGGTCGTCAGTTTCCGATTCGTTTAGCTGTTCCATATCAGCAGGCGTATAGCGAGAATAAAAAAAGGATAGGTAAGACTCGGGTAATAGACCGTCTTGGCCGTCGTTCTTGGTGATGAAGTCCTCGACAGGTTTGTAGGTCACTTTCTTCATATCAAAACCAATGTTCTTGGAATAGATATCCTGACACTCATCGATAACAATCAAAGCACCAATAGGGCACCAACAGAAAAAGTGCGTCCATAGATGAACACCTGCCGAGTCCCTAGACGAGATACGAAACAGTTTTGATGTAGTAGGGAACTCAACACCAAAACGCTCCTGTATGACATTTAATGGTTGCATGCCTTCGATATTCGTCACGACAACCTTACCCGCCTTGAGAGCTCGATAGATTGAGAAGTAGGCCGTGTATGCGGACTTGTATGAGCCGTTTGCTCCGGTTCTTATTGTGATAGCCATGCGTTACCTCGTCATTCTCATTACAAAGCCCGTCGTGAAGAAGTTCGCCACAATGGAAAGCCCTTGAGGAATGCCAAACTTAAAGGCATAAAAGCGAATCTCAGACGGCATAGCGTTAAACGTTGCGGCTAACAAATCGTTAAAACCTATCTCCTGCAATAACATCTGTGCAGTGACGTAAGACATCTTTATAAATTCTATTTGTCCGGCTATTTTCATTTTCAAATAAAACAACTGAATGTAAGAGAAGATATTCGAGAAGATATAAGGCAGCGATTTGATGAAATCGACAACGACTTGAAATTGAGTTGAAACCCAATCAAAGAAAGCAAATATAGTATCCATTAATTAGACCCCATCATTTTGATACCGATAAGAACGAAGATGAAAAGAACGATAGCTTTTATGATTTCGGCGTTGTCTAACAGGGCAGAGAGAACGCCAGTTTTGAAAGACTGTTTGTGGCCTGCAACAGTAAGGTCTAATTGATGCTCGACATATTTCCCGTCTTTGAATGCTTTGGTATCGATAGAGAATAAGGTTTTAAATTGCTCCGTTTCGGTCTTGTAATTTTCCTTTAGAACCTCGATTTCTGCGGTGATATCTTTGAATGAATCTGCATCAAAAATAAACCCACCCATAAAATCGTCGGTAACCACAGGAGCCGAGAAACCACTATCAGCCCCTAGTAAATCTCGAATGCCTTTTATCGCGTCTTTGGTTGCATCATCGAGGCCGCCCATACCGTCTAGTTTGTCTGAAAGCCCATCAATTTTCCCTGATAGCTCAGAGCCGGATTGTTCAATTTTGGAAGATAGCCCCGTTGTAGAATCTTCTATGCTCGTTTTCAACTTAGAAACAGCATTGTCTATGTTGGTTTCATTGCGTTTATCTTGATTGTCCATTTTGTCACTTAGGAAACTACGCAACGCAACAAAGTCTTGAGAGATGGAATCATCAAGCGTGCTAAGAGCTCGATTCAAACGCATGAACTCGCGACCAGTTGCTTGTGTTGTCTTCCTTTGAGAGCTTTTTACTTGGTCGATTACTTCCTTTTTTGCATCTGCGAGGTTGTAATCAACATCTTCCACTTTTAAGGTCAAATCTTGAATGAGTTCAGTGTTCATTTGTGCGGAAGCTGCTTTAGCTAAAAAGAGATCTTGTCTTTGAGTTAATCCGGTATCGATGGAGTCGATAGCCTTGATAATCTTGTTGGTTTCTAGCTGTTGTTTCGCTGCTATAGAGTCCGGAATACCATCGATAGCACCAATGATTTTATTGTCTACAAGGTCAGTCAACAGGTCATCAGAGCGTTTAGCTTTATCAACTAGACTGGCCTCAGTTTTGGTCACCTTATCAACCATTTGAGATAACGCACTTCTAATGCTGTAGTTAACGTTCTCAACATCAGATTTTGATGCGCTTTTTGAAACCAAATCTTTGACTACTTTGGTTAGCTCCCTGTTTGTAACCGAAACTTTTTCAGAAGCTTTAGCGAGATTTAACAAAGTCATACACTTGCTCTCAGGAACGCCAGCAGGACAACTAATATCGTATTTTATTACCTCGGTACTCTCTAACGTATCGAGGTAAGGCTCTAATTTATCAGGGACATTGTTGTTGTTTTTATCTTCTAGAGTGTTATCAGACTTGTTTGGGTTTTTATCTACGCCATTGGGGATTCCATCACCGTCCCAATCTTCATCAACGTCAAGAATACCATTCATATTATGGTCACCCTCCCAAGGGTAACGCTTTGGAGTACCTCCGGTAAATTGTTGAGGTGTTGAGCAAGTTTTACCCGTAAATTTGAACTTAGCTTGCCAGAACTGAAAGTCTGGTGAATCGGTAGAAATAGCCCAAGCACTACGTTCCATATCACACTGAATAGGAGCCCCGTGAGCGCCATTACAAAAACCTGTCGGTTGTTCACCATTGATATAGGCATCCCAACTAATGGTGCGGTTAGTACCCTTTAAAATTTCGCAAGCACTAACACAAACACCGCCACTATCGACAGAGCCTGCAGGACAATCCAAAGCATAGGATTTTGTTACGAAAATCAAGCAAGAGGTCATAAAAAAGAGAATGCGTAGAAGTGCGTTAATGGCTGTTTTCATAATCAAAACCTAGATATAAAAAAGCCCCCGTTAGGAGGCATTAATACCCGTATATACACCGTATATAAAGGATGAGGCCATAGATACACCCAAGAGGATGGTTACGACTTCAGAAACGAGTACAGCCATTAGCCGCGCATAGCTCCCATGATAGCTTTAAGGCCAAAGCCAAGCGCACCAAGGCCAATCAAACCAACCACAACCAGACCGTAGTTAGCTTGACCAGAAGTGACCGCGCCATTTATAGCGGTTTGAACGGGTGTAGCGTCGGCCATTGAAGCACCAGAAAGAACAACAGTAGATAGAGCGATTAAACGAGTTTTCATGTTTTTCATAGTATTACCTATAGATTGTTTTAAAAAATGTACTCAGCCTTTGCCGAGTGTTTTGAGTATTCGTCCAAGTACATGACCTGAAACGAATGAAAGTAAAATCCATCCCGAAACGGTGGTGTAGAGCTCCGTATCGATATTGAGGGATTGTGGTGTTGACACTAAATTGTTGTATTCAGTGTCAGTTAGCATGACGAGCTTGCAGTCAAAGTCGGTTGACGTTCTTAGATAACCTTGCTGTGTTGTCGTAATGCAGTTCATTGATTAAGCCTTGTTAGCTTTCATGAAGTTATCAAAGTGCTTTTTGATTTCTTCATCGACAGGAACAAGCTTGTTGACCAAGATATCGAGTGGGTCATTTGGGTTAGCACCAAAGCTCAGTTCGTATTCACGGTTAGCAACGAACGCGCGTGATTGGATAAGCTGACGCGCATACTCAACATCGATTTTCAATGCTTGTTTGTTGTAAGGAATATCAGTAGAGAAACCGATACCCGTTTGCTGAAACTTCTCGTTGTCGACTTCTTCTACAGCACGTAGAACAGACAGCTCAGCGAACTCCATGTTTGATTTAGGGAAACGCTTGATAGCAATACCAGTTATTGTAGGCATATTCTTGACTCCAAAATTTCGATTTTCTGTTTAGTGTATTCGTCAGGAATGCCCAACGAGGTTTCAAAGTTTGCACGTCTATGATGCGTAGGAATGAGCATGCCGAAGGCTTCACCCAAATCACCTTCAGTCATAGCAACAACTTCAGATAGAGCTTTACCACATTGACGACGAACCCAAGCGATACGAGCGAAGAACTCAAGACCTGCTTTTTTCTTGTTGAGTTCAAGCTTCATTGGTTCAGCAGGGTCGATACTGGCCGAGAAATCACAGAGACCAGCAAAGGCCGAAGCAGGCGAGGCGAGTAGTGATAAATCGCACTTCTTCAGTTCCACTTCGTTGCGGTACCAAATCACTTCAGGGTCAGCGATGTTTTGCTCGAACTTCTTGTTGTACACACGCCAGTAGATTGCAGAGGTACGAGAGCCAACAAGAACGGCTTCCTCTGATAATTCACCGGATTGTGAAACGCGCTTATGAGGAACCATTGTCGGACCACGTCCACGAGAAGCAGTGCGAAATGCTCCCTCATAAAAACATTTCTCAGCATACTTACAGTCGAAGATTCCGGTGTAGTCATCCACGCAAAGGTCTAAACGGGCGAGGCGAGTGATACCCAAAAGTGATAACCACCAGTGCACCTTCTTGTGTGTGGTGAAGTCGAACAACTTAGCGCAACCAGTACCATTGATTTGCACGTAAACCGTATCGTTGTTACCGCCAACACCAACCAAACCACACTCAACCGTTCCCGTTGAATCGTAAATCACCATTGAATCTTCATAGCCATGTAAGCCACGGCCACGCATAGGAGATATGCGGAAGTTAAAGACTTTAGACATGAACTCATCAAACCTATCGGCCAAAACCTTACGGCATTTGTTACGGTGTGACTCAATTGACTTATCAATGGCTTCTGGTGAGTTAAGGCGACCATTAACGCTTCGCTTTTTAAACTCAGGAAACTGCATATTGATAAAGTCTTGTTCGTTCGAGTTGTCCAAGTGTCTAAGTGAGCCGTACGAAAACGAAAAGGCTAGGTGATCAACTTGTACCGGACGAATCTCGTCATGGAACTTATGTGGTTTTTTAGATGGCATGGAACACACCCTTAACCAAAAGCTCTTGGTAGTTATCATCCGTGATTTCGACAATCTGAAATGACACCATGCCGTAGTGAGCTTCCATGAACTGGAAGAAATCACGCGGAGTCTTGAAGAAGTTATGACCCCAAGGAAAATAGGCGTTGATGCCGTGATTGGGTTCGTTGTCGAAGTAGATTGAATCCATGATTAAAGCACCTCCAACAATTTAGCTTTAGGTGAAGTTAATTCGTCATAAGCTCGTTGCAGTTCTGAAGCTTCACAAATATCAATCTGACCATCATCTGACATCAAAGCAGCTGCCAGTACTTTGATTTCCTCAACCTCAAGAGAACCGGCAACAATCTCCGAATAAGTTTTATTTGAAACCTCGAAACTACAAAATTTTGACTTTGCAAAATCAACAGAGATATCAAATAGGAAAGTAAAATAAAGAAAAGCAGCTAAAGAAATAGAAAGCTCGACTTTGCATTTAGACAAAAATGAAAGGACAGATTTCATGATTAACGCTCCAAACCGTAGAACGAGCAGAACTGATCAAGTTCTTGGTCGTTATCAAACGTGAAAGTGAAAGCGTCACTCGAGTTATAAAGTGGATTTGTGTAGCTGACAGTGTGAAAAAGTTCTTCACCAATAGTGCGTTGTCCAAACTCAAGTTCGCTAACAAGGAACTCAAAACAGATTTCTAGTGGTGAGTTATGAAGAGACACTGACGCGTGTGTGAAATCTGGGTAGCTAGAGAAGCTAACGTGTTCAGATTTGAGCACAGAGCCATATTGAATAGATTCGATTTGGAACATAAAAGCCACCAGAAGCAGTCAGTACGATAATTTCCGTACAGTAAATACGATAATTCCCGTAGTGGCAATACGATAAATTTCGTGTTTATGAGCTAGAATCGAGCTATAGGAAACAAACGAGGTTTTCAAAATGTACACAAAGAAACTCATAGATGCTTATAAAGAGCACATGAATTACATCCAATATAAGCAAGTCGCGTCTGATTTAGGTATTAGTACTCAAATGCTAACGGACATTCGAAAAGACCGAGCATTTTTAAAAGAGAATCAAGTGCTTATGCTTGCTGACATTGTTGGTGAAGATAAAGAAAAGGCATTAGTTGGTTTAGCTTTGGATAAGGCAAAAACTTACGAAGCACAGACACTGTGGAACAGCATTGCAAAAAAGTATAATGGGCTTGGTTTAACAAGTATTTCAATGGCTTGCGGTGCTATAGCCCTAGGGATAGAATCCTCGATTCAGTGCGTATTATGTATAATATGTTAAATTGACAAAATTAAGCTGGCTTTTGCGCGTTAGGGGACGACTCTAGCTACAACCGCTCGAAAGTCAGCCTCTTCTCTTTCCACACCCTAGATTTCCCTTCTGAAAGTTAATTACAGTTTTCTGATAAATGTTAAACACTTGTGATGCATTTTTACTTCGACTCGATTTTGCCCTCTAAGTCTCAAAACTAGAGCTTTTTGATTTCAATCTAACTGACCGCTATCAGATTGCCTTTAAAAATTGATCCTGATGCGGGATCTTTTGTTAGCATTAAAAAATCAAGAATAAAAATGGAGTCTTCTTTTATGTTACTGAGAAATTTTATCGATACTAAAGCCTTGTCTTGGCCATTGGCTCCCCATTTAGAACTGACTAAGGTGGGGAAGTTGAATCTTTATCTTTCTCCTGATATCCCAGAACGAAAGTTTTCAATTGATGAGTTACTTGTTGAGGCGAAACTGTCTAAAAAACAGGCTAAATTATGGGCGGTTTATTTTCGGGATCTTGCTAGCGAGTTAGACGCGCTTCATGATGAGAGTAATATTAAATAGGCTGAAAACCCTTTGGTGCGGTTCTGTCGCAAACTTTGAGCCTTTAAGTTAAGATTTGCTTAATTTCTATTCATGATACTGATTCTTAATGTTTAAAGGCTGCCACTTTCCCTCTGAAGTTATTCTCGAAACCGTACGTTATTATCTCGCCTATAAGCTCAGTTATCGTGAAATCGAAGAGATACAATTAGAGCGTGGAGTCGTTGTAGACCACACTACTATTAATCGTTGGGCTATCAAATTTACACCAGTATTGGAGCATAGAGCCAGGCGTAGAAAGAAGCCGGTGTCTGACTCGTGGCGTATGGATGAAACCTACATCAAAGTGAAGGGGAAATGGGTCTACTATTACCGAGCCGTCGATAAATTTGGACATGTGATTGATTATTATCTTAGCCCGAACCGTGATGAGGCTGCTGCTAAAGCCTTTCTTAATAAGGCTATTTCACAAAATGGTTTGCCAAACAAAGTGGTTATAGACGGAAGTAAGAGTAACTACGCGGCCATTGATTCGATGAATGTTCAGCTTTGGTTGACGGGGTATTTTATGCTCTCGCTGGTAGAGATTTTGGACATTAAATATCTGAACAATATCGTCGAGCAGAGCCACCGTTGGGTGAAGCAGAAAACACGTCAAGCTCTAGGTTGGAAGTCAACGGAAGGAGCTTTGGCCAGTTTGCATGGGCGGGAAGTGTGGACGATGTTGAAACAAGATCAGATAGATATTGAAGGCTAGACGGCCTTTGAGCGATTTTACGCACTCGCAGTATAATTGTATCTGGTGGATGGGACTGTCACGCCTCTAGCTAGATTTGCGATAGAACCCTCAGTTATCGTGAAATCGAAGAGATACAATCAGAGCGTGGAGTCGTAGTAAATCAAACTGCTATTAATCGTTGGGTTATCAAATTCACACCAGTATTGGAGCATAGAGCCAGGCGTAGAAAAAGCCGGTATCTGACTCGTGGCGTATGGATGAAGCCTACATCAAAGTGAAGGGGAAATGGGTCTACTATTACCGAGCCGTCGATAAATTTGGAAATATGATTTATTATTGTCTTAGCCCGACCGTGATGAGGCTGCTGCAAAAGCCTCTCTGAATAAAGCCATTTCACAAAATGGTTTACCAAGTCAAGTAAGGTCGTTATAGATAGAAGTAAGAGTAACTACGCGGTCATTGATTCAATGAATGCTCAGCTTTGGTTGACGGGGTATTTCATGCTCTCACTGGTAGAGATTTTGGACACTAAATATCTGAACAATATCTTTGGCAGAGTCACCGATGGGTAAAACAGAAAACACGTCAAGCACTAGGTTGGAAGTCAATGGAAGGAGCTTTGGCCAGTCTCCATGGGTGTGAAGTGTGGACGATGCTCAAACAAGAGCAGATAAATATTGAAGGCTAGACGGCCTTTGAGCGATTTACGCACTCACAGTATAATTGTATCTGGCGGATGGGACTGTCACGCCTCTAACTAGATTTGCGACAGAACCCGAATGTCAAAGCTATAAACAAAGTCATATATGGCATCATTGATCTTCGAGCTGATTTGATCAATAACACCGTGTTCATGTAACCATCTTAAATTTTAAGATGGTAGCTAAATAGAGGTGATAATACTATGAATAGAGTAACGAAACCTGGGCTAATAGCTTTAGCTATGCTATCAGCAAGCTCTGCATTTTCAGCAGAAAGTGGAAATTTTTGGAATAAAGAGCTAACGTCTTTAATGAGAGAGTCTAAGGAAAATACATTCTCAAATTGGAATTATGATGCATCAATCCAGGTTGGAGCTATTGGCTATTTAGACCACTTAACAGGTGAGTTTACTTTGATAAGTGCAGATATTGTAAATGATCCTGTTCATTTCACGAGAAAAAATAAAGATGAGAAATGGGAATTTTTATCTAAGGGGATATCAAAAAACAGTGTTGAAGTTAAAATAGATGGTGGCTATATAGATCCTAATACTGGTATAAAAATTGATGTAGGAATGGAGCATGAATGGAATTTTTCAAGAGAAAAAAGTTTAGCTGTAACTTATATTATTGATAAAGAAGATTATACTGAGAACCCCTATTCTCTTGTGGTAGATAAATGGGATATTATTGAGGATGCTGCTAAACATACACCATATATAGATAAAGAGACTGGTAACATTTCTCAAGGCTTTGGTTTTATTAGTGGTGTTAAATGGGCAACACGTGGTGTTGCAATTGCTAATGATAAAAATCAAGGCAAGTATAGCATGACTACTTCTGTTGATTTTTTTTCACCCCAAAAAGATAAAATAGGAATCGCAGCTAAAGTAATTTCAGAGAAAGGGAGTAAATCTGTCACTGCAATTAACTTCCCATCAAGCGATAAAAACAGCCAGTTGGTACCAGTTGCCTTCACCTTTACCTCAATAGAAGGGAAGCGTCCAATTAATGACTGGATCCAGCCAATAAACCAACTAGAATTAATTATAAATAGTAAACCCGGTAGTACCTATATTACCAAATGGAAACTAACTTATGATTTAATATCAAGTAAAGAAAAACAATTTAAATCTGGTTCTTTTCCAGCCCCTCAAAGTGCTGCAATATATTTACCTATAGATGCAACCAATGTTAACCTAGCTATTGAATTACCTGGTATTTTTTCTAGTAACAGATGTAGTCACCTTTGGAAAGACCCTATTAATCAGTGGAGGAAAGGTGAAAAGCAAGTACAAACTTATGGTGTATGGCCTGCAAACGCATGGTGTAACGAAATTAAAAATAATTGATATTTAAAGATAAGGGGGGCTTTGTTGCGTAATTAAATTTAGAGATAGAGCTACCCCGTTTCGCTTATTTTTTAGTCAATACACAAGTTGGTTCTGTCGCAAATCTAGCTAGAGGTGTGACAGACCAGTCCGATATGTTTTCGTCAAAAATAACAGGCCAACATGCCGTTTTATATAGTTGATACTATACGGCACATTGGCTTTGCCACAGTGTTTAAATCCCTAGTGTATTACCATAAGCTGGTAAAACCAATTGCCATTTGCTGCAGGTTAAGCTCCTCAGTTTTAGTCTTCACTTCCTCAACGGTGAGATTGCCATCCAAATCATGAGTTAAAGCTACTGTTTCACCATTAACCTGGCTTCTCAATATATTGGTAAATATGTTACTGCCGTTTTCGCCCCATCTCCATTTAAGGTAAGGAATCTGAATGATTCCTTACCTGAACGATCGCGGCATAACTCTCGTCAGAATGAGTCGCTGACTGATCTAACTTCTGCTCTACAATCTAAACACGGGTGTTTGTTGAACACTTTCATGCTGTTTTCGGGATTTTAGATACACTCATCCTGCGAAATGCCTAAATTGACCTGATTTGGGCTTGAACCAGAGCATGGTGGACCAGCTCTGACAGCGGCTCCCCAGCCCTAAAGCGAAGAAACGTTAAACGGTGCCCACAAAGAATGCACTCAAACGGATCAACCTTCACATACCCTTTCAACATGGCGGCGTAGCCGGGCATTTCAGGGGCGTCTTTAGGGGCGCGTAGACCTTAGGGAGCATCTCACCACGACGTCGGTTTGATAGAAAACCGAAGTATCGAATCATTTTGAAGTGCTTATCTGGAATATGCTCAATCATGCGCTCTATCAGAGCTTCTGGACTCAAAATGAGGGATTCCGTCTGACCATTTCTATGGTTGAGGTAATCAAACGTTACCAAGCCTCCCTGGAAGTTATGTCGTAAACGCGACGCCGATATGGGTGGGCGTTTTAGGTATCGTCCGAGGTAAGTCATGGTGGGCGTCACGTTGGCCGTTTTCTTTGCAAAGTGCAGCTTCCATCGACGGCAATATTGGCTGGTTAAAAATCGGGACCAATCTTGCTCATTACGAATATAAGGGCAACCCTCTCCACTCAATTCTAATTCTGAGTAATTGGAGCTGAGAAGCTGAATGATGGCGGTGCGCCAACACTTCTCAGTGGTCTTAGCTTTAAAGAAAATGGGCTTCCACAGGCCAGTCCTCTTACATAAGCCTCCACGCGTGACAGACAAATGGATGTGCACATTCCAATTCAGCTTTCTCCCGTAGGTGTGAAGTGCACAGAACACCCCGATATCGATACCCAGTTGCTCTGCCCATCCTAAGAAGATTTTGGCTGCACAGCTAAAGAGATGATTGAGAAGAAAACGACTATCCCGAAAGATAGGCCACAGCGTGTGAGGAAGCGTCAACGTAACGTGTTGATACTCACACTCAGGAAAGACATGTTGTTGCTTTCGTATCCACCGCTCTGTGGCTTTTATGCCACAACTGCTGCAAAAGCGAGATTTACACGTCTGGTGAATATATTTGTGATGGGTGCAGTCAGCATGACTGCATCGATACTCTTTAGAGCCAAAAGCAGCGGTACTGCAAGCGAGCATCTTGGTGACGTTTTCAATGACGACGGTTCGGAGGGTTTCTCGGTACTTATTGAGGTAGTTCAGCCAAGTATCGTTGGCATTGAAGAGTTGTTTGATGGGCTTATTCGGATGCATGACCTATAGGATAAACGATCCATGTAAAGCACCCTAGTAGGTTGAGTCTCTTTGTTTTCGGCCGTAGGCCGCTCAGGCGACACCGTCGCCGGTTCCTGCTTGCATAATTAGTACTCCACCTTCTGATTCCACTCTGTTGGAACATCAACGCGAAGCGCATTCAATAGTTGACCAGTCGCATTCATGACGCGATATTTGGCGTATTGTTCTGCGTACTTCGCATCCAAGTAGTCTTTGCGAGCTTCAAACAATTCGTTTTCTGTGTTCAATAAGTCAAGTAGAGTACGTTGACCAATACGGTATTGTTTTTCGTACGCAATAACTGTCTCAGAAGCTGAATCTACGTGTTCGGACAAAAATTGCTTCTGTTGTTGTGTCAGATCCAGTGCGCTCCAAGATAGGCGTAAACCTTCTTCTACATTTCGATATGCGCGTTCGCGTAAGTCTTTTGCTTTGTTCAACTGGTAGGCGAAACTTTCGGCATTTGCAGAGTCACTGCCACCATTGTATAAGTTGTAACGCATACGCAGCATCGCTGTTGTTTCATCTCTGTTTCCTTCGATACCAGATGCGTCATCACGCCATGTTTGCGAAACTTCTATAGAAACAGCTGGGTAGTAGTTACCTTTAGACTGTTTGTACTGGAACCTAGCCGAATCAACATCCGCTTTTGAAATCTTAATCACTGGGTGAGAGTTAAATGCCAAATCAATCGCATCATCTAATGTGTAAGGAATGAAGTTTTGATCTGCTCGAGGGAAGATAAGCCTTTGCGGATCCTTACCGACAAGGCGAGAGAAGATCGTGTGCGTATCAAACAAGTTGTTCTGAGCAGCTACCAAGTTACCATGTGCTTTAGCTAAGCGAGCTTCTACTTGCGTTAAGTCTGCTGTTGAACCAATGCCTGAATCTACTCGTTTCTTGATATCTTGATAGATTTTCTTATGCACTCTCAGGTTATTTTCAGAAAGTGTCAGTACTTTATAGGCTTTAACGGCATCCAGGTAGACTTTGACGACCTCTAATGCTTTATCTTGAGCGTCTGCTAATAATTGGTAACGAACGGATTCAGCATCCGCAGCAGTACGGTCAATGTCGTTAAGCGTCGCTGAACCATCCCAAATAAGCTGAGTTAGCATAATTGTCGCTTCTTTTCGCGTTAAATCGGTAGACTTACGATTGCTCTCTGCTGGGTTTGTCCCTTCATATCCGACGCCTGCATCTAGATCGACAGAAGGAAGATAAGCACCGCTCGAGGCTTCATTCACATACCGCTTACTTACGAATTCATTAAATGCACTTTTGATGTCTGGGTTGCTAATAAGTGCATTTTCAACCGCTTGCTCAAGTGTTTGTCCAAAAGTTGGGCTGACGGCAAACACACCAAAGCATATGGCGTTGAATCGAGTCCTCTTCACTCTGCTTCTCCTAGGTTTAGTCATTTCTGAAGGTGAGGCTTTGTTCTTATAAACAGGGGCTACTCCATCTGCGTCAATAATATAACGCTCAATGTTGTTAAATGCAATTAGTTGCCATTGTTGTGTATTTGGTTTTACAGTTTATGAGCTGTAGTTCCAATTCTTTTCTGGCTAAAGTCGTATTATTAAAGTCTTAAACAGAATTAATGCACGTATCTTTGCGGTCGAATCTACGACAATAACCAGTAAATAATATACTCTTTTATTAGTAAAATGTGATTAAGAAGTTAAAATTAAGCATTTATGCGCTATTATTATGAGTCAAATTGTTGACAGTGTTTTATGTTAGAGGTTTATATGGATCGTACTTCCTTAGCTCCGGTTGGAGAGCGGTTAGCCGTAATAGATTTTAATGGGCAATTGAAGGTTCTTGCCGAGCATGAGCGACCACTGCAGGGTGATCTGATTGTTGCAGTTATCGAAAATGAACCACAAAAACTTCAAGTTAAAGTTGCGACAGAAGAAGACTCGCAAGATATCACTCAAGATGTTGCTCAAATTATTGATGCTCTTAGAGCCGGACAAGAGCCGACATTACTGAGTTTTGAGTTCGCCCCAGCTTCGGGTGAGAATGCCGGCTCCAGTTTTCAAGAAAGTGGGACCGTTGAGCGTACAGGAGCAGAAATACTTGCCAGTACTTGGTTTGAAACGATGGGGATCGCTGCTCTAGGCTTGTCTGAATATCAAAGTCTATCGCTTGCGGAGCTTCTTTTGAGCGCGGCAAATTCAGATGATGCATTGCCAGCTATCAGCCCTCGACCTCCGGTAGCTAAAGATGACAGCGTTTTGATCGATGAAGACGCTTCGGTTTCCATCGATGTTTTGGCTAACGACCAAGACGCAGATAGCGATTCGTTAAGGATTGAATCGGCAACTGTTCCGGCAGAGCAAGGCACAGTAGAGATTATTGATGGAAAGTTGACATTTACGCCAGCCAAAGGCTTTAACGGTGAAGCGACTATTACTTATGTGGTAACTGATGGAGCGCTAACTGATGAAGCTACGGTGATTGTCACAGTTAACCCAGCAAACGACGCACCGACCATTGACGTTACCGCGGTTGATAGCGTGACTGAAGATGCGGTATCGACAGATACAGTAGTGGCAACAGTGACCGTTGCCGATACAGATACGCCAGCAGATGAGCTTACTGTTCAGCTAGAAAACAACGATGACGGTTACTTCGTGCTCGATGGTGACCAAGTTAAGCTGACCGATAAAGGTGTCGAAGCGGTTAATAACGACCAGCTAGATTTGAATAGTCTGAGTGTCACAGCGTCGGTATCTGACGGTGTGAACCCGAAAGCGACAGACACGGATTCGTTGGACGTGGTTCGCGTAAACGACGCTCCAACCATCGACGTCACAGCCATCGATAGCGTGACTGAAGACGCGGTATCGACAGATACAGTAGTGGCAACAGTGACCGTTGCCGATACAGATACGCCAGCAGATGAGCTTACTGTTCAGCTAGAAAACAACGCTGGCGGTTACTTCGTGCTCGATGGTGACCAAGTTAAGCTGACCGATAAAGGTGTCGAAGCGGTTAATAGTGACCAGCTTGACTTAGACAGCCTAACGGTAAGTGCATCGGTATCGGACGGAGTTAGCCCGACAGCGACAGACACCGATTCTCTTGATGTCGTTCGTATAAATGACGCACCGACCATTGACGTTACCGCGGTTGATAGTGTGACTGAAGATGCGGTATCGACAGATACAGTAGTGGCAACAGTGACCGTTGCCGATACAGATACGCCAGCAGATGAGCTTACTGTTCAGCTAGAAAACAACGATGACGGTTACTTCGTGCTCGATGGTGACCAAGTTAAGCTGACCGATAAAGGTGTCGAAGCGGTTAATAATGACCAGCTTGACTTAGACAGCCTAACGGTAAGTGCATCGGTATCGGACGGAGTTAGCCCGACAGCGACAGACACCGATTCTCTTGATGTCGTTCGTATAAATGACGCACCGACCATCGATGTTACCGCGGTTGATAGCGTGACTGAAGACGCGGTATCTACCGACACAGTAGTGGCAACACTCGTTGTTGCTGATACAGATACGCCAGCAGATCAATTGACGGTTCAGCTCGAAAACAACGCTGACGGTTACTTCGTCCTAGACGCTGATCAAGTTAAGTTGACCGATAAAGGTGTCGAAGCGGTTAATAATGATCAGCTTGATTTGAATAACCTGACTGTCACAGCGTCGGTATCTGACGACGTGAACCCGAAAGCGACAGACACGGATTCGTTGGACGTGGTTCGCGTAAACGACGCACCAACCATTGACGTTACCGCGGTTGATAGCGTGACTGAAGATGCGGTATCTACCGACACAGTAGTGGCAACACTCGTTGTTGCTGATACAGATACGCCAGCAGATCAATTGACGGTTCAGCTAGAAAACAACACCGATGGTTACTTCGTCCTAGACGGTGATCAAGTTAAGTTGACCGATAAAGGTGTCGAAGCGGTTAATAACGACCAGCTAGATTTGAATAGCCTGAGTGTCACAGCGTCGGTATCTGACGGAGTGAACCCGAAAGCGACAGACACGGATTCTCTTGATGTCGTTCGTGTGAATGATGCACCGACCATTGATGTCACCGAGGTTGATAGCGTGACTGAAGATGCGGTATCTACCGACACAGTAGTGGCAACACTTGTTGTTGCTGATACAGATACACCAGCAGACGAGCTTACCGTTCAGCTAGAAAACAACACAGATGGTTACTTCGTCCTAGACGGTGATCAAGTTAAGTTGACCGACAAAGGTGTCGAAGCGGTTAATAATGACCAGCTTGACCTAACTACCTTATCTGTTAGTGCTTCGGTATCAGACGGTGTGAATCCGAAAGCGACAGACACCGATTCGTTGGATGTCGTTCGTGTAAATGACGCACCGACTATCGACGTTACCGCGGTTGATAGCGTGACTGAAGATGCAGTATCTACCGACACAGTAGTGGCAACACTCGTTGTTGCTGATACAGATACGCCAGCAGATCAATTGACGGTTCAGCTAGAAAACAACACCGATGGTTACTTCGTCCTAGACGGTGATCAAGTTAAGTTGACCGACAAAGGTGTCGAAGCGGTTAATAACGACCAGCTAGATTTGAATAGCCTGAGTGTCACAGCGTCGGTATCTGACGGAGTGAACCCGAAAGCGACAGACACGGATTCTCTTGATGTCGTTCGTGTGAATGATGCACCGACCATTGATGTCACAGCGGTTGATAGCGTGACTGAAGATGCGGTATCTACCGACACAGTAGTGGCAACACTTGTTGTTGCTGATACAGATACACCAGCAGACGAGCTTACCGTTCAGCTAGAAAACAACGCTGACGGTTACTTCGTCCTAGACGGTGATCAAGTGAAGTTGACCGACAAAGGTGTCGAAGCGGTTAATAATGACCAGATTGACCTAACTACCTTATCTGTTAGTGCTTCGGTATCAGACGGTGTGAATCCGAAAGCGACAGACACCGATTCGTTGGATGTCGTTCGTGTGAATGACGCACCGACTATCGACGTCACAGCGGTTGATAGCGTGACTGAAGATGCGGTGAGCACCGATACAGTAGTGGCAACACTCGTTGTTGCTGATACAGATACGCCAGCAGATGAGCTTACCGTTCAGCTAGAAAACAACACCGATGGTTACTTCGTCCTAGACGGTGATCAAGTTAAGTTGACCGACAAAGGTGTCGAAGCGGTTAATAACGACCAGCTTGACCTAACTACCTTGTCTGTCAGTGCATCGGTATCTGACGACGTGAACCCGAAAGCGACAGACACCGATTCTCTTGATGTGGTTCGCGTAAACGACGCACCAACCATCGACGTCACAGCGGTTGATAGCGTAACTGAAGATGCGGTGAGCACCGATACAGTAGTGGCAACACTCGTTGTTGCTGATACAGATACGCCAGCAGATCAATTGACGGTTCAGCTAGAAAACAACACCGATGGTTACTTCGTCCTAGACGGTGATCAAGTTAAGTTGACCGATAAAGGTGTCGAAGCGGTTAATAACGACCAGCTAGATTTGAATAGCCTGAGTGTCACAGCGTCGGTATCTGACGGAGTGAACCCGAAAGCGACAGACACGGATTCTCTTGATGTCGTTCGTGTGAATGATGCACCGACCATTGATGTCACAGCGGTTGATAGCGTGACTGAAGATGCGGTATCTACCGACACAGTAGTGGCAACACTTGTTGTTGCTGATACAGATACACCAGCAGACGAGCTTACCGTTCAGCTAGAAAACAACACAGATGGTTACTTCGTCCTAGACGGTGATCAAGTTAAGTTGACCGACAAAGGTGTCGAAGCGGTTAATAATGACCAGCTTGACCTAACTACCTTATCTGTTAGTGCTTCGGTATCAGACGGTGTGAATCCGAAAGCGACAGACACCGATTCGTTGGATGTCGTTCGTGTAAATGACGCACCGACTATCGACGTTACCGCGGTTGATAGCGTGACTGAAGACGCGGTGAGCACCGATACCGTAGTGGCAACACTCGTTGTTGCTGATACGGATACACCTGCGGATCAATTGACCGTTCAGCTCGAAAACAACGCTGACGGTTACTTCGTCCTAGACGGTGATCAAGTGAAGTTGACCGACAAAGGTGTCGAAGCGGTTAATAATGACCAGCTTGACCTAGACAGCCTAACGGTAACTGCTTCGGTATCTGACGGTGTGAACCCGAAAGTAACAGACACGGATTCGTTGGACGTGGTTCGCGTAAACGACGCACCGACTATCGACGTTACCGCGGTTGATAGCGTGACTGAAGATGCGGTATCTACCGGTACCGTAGTGGCAACACTCGTTGTTGCTGATACAGATACACCTGCGGATCAATTGACCGTTCAGCTAGAAAACAACGCTGATGGCTATTTCGTGCTCGATGGTGACCAAGTTAAGTTGACCGACAAAGGTGTCGAAGCGGTTAATAATGACCAGCTTGACCTAACTACCTTGTCTGTCACTGCATCGGTATCTGACGGCGTGAACCCGAAAGTAACAGACACCGATTCGTTGGATGTCGTTCGTGTGAATGACGCACCGACTATCGACGTCACAGCGGTTGATAGCGTGACTGAAGATGCGGTGAGCACCGATACAGTAGTGGCAACACTCGTTGTTGCTGATACAGATACGCCAGCAGATGAGCTTACCGTTCAGCTAGAAAACAACACCGATGGTTACTTCGTCCTAGACGGTGATCAAGTGAAGTTGACCGACAAAGGTGTCGAAGCGGTTAATAACGACCAGCTTGACCTAACTACCTTGTCTGTCAGTGCATCGGTATCTGACGACGTGAACCCGAAAGCGACAGACACCGATTCTCTTGATGTGGTTCGCGTAAACGACGCACCAACCATCGACGTCACAGCGGTTGATAGCGTAACTGAAGATGCGGTGAGCACCGATACAGTAGTGGCAACACTCGTTGTTGCTGATACAGATACGCCAGCAGATCAATTGACGGTTCAGCTAGAAAACAACACCGATGGTTACTTCGTCCTAGACGGTGATCAAGTTAAGTTGACCGATAAAGGTGTCGAAGCGGTTAATAACGACCAGCTAGATTTGAATAGCCTGAGTGTCACAGCGTCGGTATCTGACGGAGTGAACCCGAAAGCGACAGACACGGATTCTCTTGATGTCGTTCGTGTGAATGATGCACCGACCATTGATGTCACAGCGGTTGATAGCGTGACTGAAGATGCGGTATCTACCGACACAGTAGTGGCAACACTTGTTGTTGCTGATACAGATACACCAGCAGACGAGCTTACCGTTCAGCTAGAAAACAACACCGATGGTTACTTCGTCCTAGACGGTGATCAAGTTAAGTTGACCGACAAAGGTGTCGAAGCGGTTAATAACGACCAGCTTGACCTAACTACCTTGTCTGTCAGTGCATCGGTATCTGACGACGTGAACCCGAAAGCGACAGACACCGATTCTCTTGATGTGGTTCGCGTAAACGACGCACCAACCATCGACGTCACAGCGGTTGATAGCGTAACTGAAGATGCGGTGAGCACCGATACAGTAGTGGCAACACTCGTTGTTGCTGATACAGATACGCCAGCAGATCAATTGACGGTTCAGCTAGAAAACAACACCGATGGTTACTTCGTCCTAGACGGTGATCAAGTTAAGTTGACCGATAAAGGTGTCGAAGCGGTTAATAACGACCAGCTAGATTTGAATAGCCTGAGTGTCACAGCGTCGGTATCTGACGGAGTGAACCCGAAAGCGACAGACACGGATTCTCTTGATGTCGTTCGTGTGAATGATGCACCGACCATTGATGTCACAGCGGTTGATAGCGTGACTGAAGATGCGGTATCTACCGACACAGTAGTGGCAACACTTGTTGTTGCTGATACAGATACACCAGCAGACGAGCTTACCGTTCAGCTAGAAAACAACACAGATGGTTACTTCGTCCTAGACGGTGATCAAGTTAAGTTGACCGACAAAGGTGTCGAAGCGGTTAATAACGACCAGCTTGACCTAACTACCTTGTCTGTCAGTGCATCGGTATCTGACGACGTGAACCCGAAAGCGACAGACACCGATTCTCTTGATGTGGTTCGCGTAAACGACGCACCAACCATCGACGTCACAGCGGTTGATAGCGTAACTGAAGATGCGGTGAGCACCGATACAGTAGTGGCAACACTCGTTGTTGCTGATACAGATACGCCAGCAGATCAATTGACGGTTCAGCTAGAAAACAACACCGATGGTTACTTCGTCCTAGACGGTGATCAAGTTAAGTTGACCGATAAAGGTGTCGAAGCGGTTAATAACGACCAGCTAGATTTGAATAGCCTGAGTGTCACAGCGTCGGTATCTGACGGAGTGAACCCGAAAGCGACAGACACGGATTCTCTTGATGTCGTTCGTGTGAATGATGCACCGACCATTGATGTCACAGCGGTTGATAGCGTGACTGAAGATGCGGTATCTACCGACACAGTAGTGGCAACACTTGTTGTTGCTGATACAGATACACCAGCAGACGAGCTTACCGTTCAGCTAGAAAACAACACAGATGGTTACTTCGTCCTAGACGGTGATCAAGTTAAGTTGACCGACAAAGGTGTCGAAGCGGTTAATAATGACCAGCTTGACCTAACTACCTTATCTGTTAGTGCTTCGGTATCAGACGGTGTGAATCCGAAAGCGACAGACACCGATTCGTTGGATGTCGTTCGTGTAAATGACGCACCGACTATCGACGTTACCGCGGTTGATAGCGTGACTGAAGACGCGGTGAGCACCGATACCGTAGTGGCAACACTCGTTGTTGCTGATACGGATACACCTGCGGATCAATTGACCGTTCAGCTCGAAAACAACGCTGACGGTTACTTCGTCCTAGACGGTGATCAAGTGAAGTTGACCGACAAAGGTGTCGAAGCGGTTAATAATGACCAGCTTGACCTAGACAGCCTAACGGTAACTGCTTCGGTATCTGACGGTGTGAACCCGAAAGTAACAGACACGGATTCGTTGGACGTGGTTCGCGTAAACGACGCACCGACTATCGACGTTACCGCGGTTGATAGCGTGACTGAAGATGCGGTATCTACCGGTACCGTAGTGGCAACACTCGTTGTTGCTGATACAGATACACCTGCGGATCAATTGACCGTTCAGCTAGAAAACAACGCTGATGGCTATTTCGTGCTCGATGGTGACCAAGTTAAGTTGACCGACAAAGGTGTCGAAGCGGTTAATAATGACCAGCTTGACCTAACTACCTTGTCTGTCACTGCATCGGTATCTGACGGCGTGAACCCGAAAGTAACAGACACCGATTCGTTGGATGTCGTTCGTGTGAATGACGCACCGACTATCGACGTCACAGCGGTTGATAGCGTGACTGAAGATGCGGTGAGCACCGATACAGTAGTGGCAACACTCGTTGTTGCTGATACAGATACGCCAGCAGATGAGCTTACCGTTCAGCTAGAAAACAACACCGATGGTTACTTCGTCCTAGACGGTGATCAAGTTAAGTTGACCGACAAAGGTGTCGAAGCGGTTAATAACGACCAGCTTGACCTAACTACCTTGTCTGTCAGTGCATCGGTATCTGACGACGTGAACCCGAAAGCGACAGACACCGATTCTCTTGATGTGGTTCGCGTAAACGACGCACCAACCATCGACGTCACAGCGGTTGATAGCGTAACTGAAGATGCGGTGAGCACCGATACAGTAGTGGCAACACTCGTTGTTGCTGATACAGATACGCCAGCAGATCAATTGACGGTTCAGCTAGAAAACAACACCGATGGTTACTTCGTCCTAGACGGTGATCAAGTTAAGTTGACCGATAAAGGTGTCGAAGCGGTTAATAACGACCAGCTAGATTTGAATAGCCTGAGTGTCACAGCGTCGGTATCTGACGGAGTGAACCCGAAAGCGACAGACACGGATTCTCTTGATGTCGTTCGTGTGAATGATGCACCGACCATTGATGTCACAGCGGTTGATAGCGTGACTGAAGATGCGGTATCTACCGACACAGTAGTGGCAACACTTGTTGTTGCTGATACAGATACACCAGCAGACGAGCTTACCGTTCAGCTAGAAAACAACACCGATGGTTACTTCGTCCTAGACGGTGATCAAGTTAAGTTGACCGACAAAGGTGTCGAAGCGGTTAATAACGACCAGCTTGACCTAACTACCTTGTCTGTCAGTGCATCGGTATCTGACGACGTGAATCCGAAAGCGACAGACACCGATTCTCTTGATGTGGTTCGCGTAAACGACGCACCAACCATCGACGTCACAGCGGTTGATAGCGTGACTGAAGATGCGGTGAGCACCGATACAGTAGTGGCAACACTCGTTGTTGCTGATACAGATACGCCAGCAGATCAATTGGCGGTTCAGCTAGAAAACAACACCGATGGTTACTTCGTCCTAGACGGTGATCAAGTTAAGTTGACCGATAAAGGTGTCGAAGCGGTTAATAACGACCAGCTAGATTTGAATAGCCTGAGTGTCACAGCGTCGGTATCTGACGGAGTGAACCCGAAAGCGACAGACACGGATTCTCTTGATGTCGTTCGTGTGAATGATGCACCGACCATTGATGTCACAGCGGTTGATAGCGTGACTGAAGATGCGGTATCTACCGACACAGTAGTGGCAACACTTGTTGTTGCTGATACAGATACACCAGCAGACGAGCTTACCGTTCAGCTAGAAAACAACACAGATGGTTACTTCGTCCTAGACGGTGATCAAGTTAAGTTGACCGACAAAGGTGTCGAAGCGGTTAATAACGACCAGCTTGACCTAACTACCTTGTCTGTCAGTGCATCGGTATCTGACGACGTGAACCCGAAAGCGACAGACACCGATTCTCTTGATGTGGTTCGCGTAAACGACGCACCAACCATCGACGTCACAGCGGTTGATAGCGTAACTGAAGATGCGGTGAGCACCGATACAGTAGTGGCAACACTCGTTGTTGCTGATACAGATACGCCAGCAGATCAATTGACGGTTCAGCTAGAAAACAACACCGATGGTTACTTCGTCCTAGACGGTGATCAAGTTAAGTTGACCGATAAAGGTGTCGAAGCGGTTAATAACGACCAGCTAGATTTGAATAGCCTGAGTGTCACAGCGTCGGTATCTGACGGAGTGAACCCGAAAGCGACAGACACGGATTCTCTTGATGTCGTTCGTGTGAATGATGCACCGACCATTGATGTCACAGCGGTTGATAGCGTGACTGAAGATGCGGTATCTACCGACACAGTAGTGGCAACACTTGTTGTTGCTGATACAGATACACCAGCAGACGAGCTTACCGTTCAGCTAGAAAACAACACAGATGGTTACTTCGTCCTAGACGGTGATCAAGTTAAGTTGACCGACAAAGGTGTCGAAGCGGTTAATAATGACCAGCTTGACCTAACTACCTTATCTGTTAGTGCTTCGGTATCAGACGGTGTGAATCCGAAAGCGACAGACACCGATTCGTTGGATGTCGTTCGTGTAAATGACGCACCGACTATCGACGTTACCGCGGTTGATAGCGTGACTGAAGACGCGGTGAGCACCGATACCGTAGTGGCAACACTCGTTGTTGCTGATACGGATACACCTGCGGATCAATTGACCGTTCAGCTCGAAAACAACGCTGACGGTTACTTCGTCCTAGACGGTGATCAAGTGAAGTTGACCGACAAAGGTGTCGAAGCGGTTAATAATGACCAGCTTGACCTAGACAGCCTAACGGTAACTGCTTCGGTATCTGACGGTGTGAACCCGAAAGTAACAGACACGGATTCGTTGGACGTGGTTCGCGTAAACGACGCACCGACTATCGACGTTACCGCGGTTGATAGCGTGACTGAAGATGCGGTATCTACCGGTACCGTAGTGGCAACACTCGTTGTTGCTGATACAGATACACCTGCGGATCAATTGACCGTTCAGCTAGAAAACAACGCTGATGGCTATTTCGTGCTCGATGGTGACCAAGTTAAGTTGACCGACAAAGGTGTCGAAGCGGTTAATAATGACCAGCTTGACCTAACTACCTTGTCTGTCACTGCATCGGTATCTGACGGCGTGAACCCGAAAGTAACAGACACCGATTCGTTGGATGTCGTTCGTGTGAATGACGCACCGACTATCGACGTCACAGCGGTTGATAGCGTGACTGAAGATGCGGTGAGCACCGATACAGTAGTGGCAACACTCGTTGTTGCTGATACAGATACGCCAGCAGATGAGCTTACCGTTCAGCTAGAAAACAACACCGATGGTTACTTCGTCCTAGACGGTGATCAAGTGAAGTTGACCGACAAAGGTGTCGAAGCGGTTAATAACGACCAGCTTGACCTAACTACCTTGTCTGTCAGTGCATCGGTATCTGACGACGTGAACCCGAAAGCGACAGACACCGATTCTCTTGATGTGGTTCGCGTAAACGACGCACCAACCATCGACGTCACAGCGGTTGATAGCGTAACTGAAGATGCGGTGAGCACCGATACAGTAGTGGCAACACTCGTTGTTGCTGATACAGATACGCCAGCAGATCAATTGACGGTTCAGCTAGAAAACAACACCGATGGTTACTTCGTCCTAGACGGTGATCAAGTTAAGTTGACCGATAAAGGTGTCGAAGCGGTTAATAACGACCAGCTAGATTTGAATAGCCTGAGTGTCACAGCGTCGGTATCTGACGGAGTGAACCCGAAAGCGACAGACACGGATTCTCTTGATGTCGTTCGTGTGAATGATGCACCGACCATTGATGTCACAGCGGTTGATAGCGTGACTGAAGATGCGGTATCTACCGACACAGTAGTGGCAACACTTGTTGTTGCTGATACAGATACACCAGCAGACGAGCTTACCGTTCAGCTAGAAAACAACACCGATGGTTACTTCGTCCTAGACGGTGATCAAGTTAAGTTGACCGACAAAGGTGTCGAAGCGGTTAATAACGACCAGCTTGACCTAACTACCTTGTCTGTCAGTGCATCGGTATCTGACGACGTGAACCCGAAAGCGACAGACACCGATTCTCTTGATGTGGTTCGCGTAAACGACGCACCAACCATCGACGTCACAGCGGTTGATAGCGTAACTGAAGATGCGGTGAGCACCGATACAGTAGTGGCAACACTCGTTGTTGCTGATACAGATACGCCAGCAGATCAATTGACGGTTCAGCTAGAAAACAACACCGATGGTTACTTCGTCCTAGACGGTGATCAAGTTAAGTTGACCGATAAAGGTGTCGAAGCGGTTAATAACGACCAGCTAGATTTGAATAGCCTGAGTGTCACAGCGTCGGTATCTGACGGAGTGAACCCGAAAGCGACAGACACGGATTCTCTTGATGTCGTTCGTGTGAATGATGCACCGACCATTGATGTCACAGCGGTTGATAGCGTGACTGAAGATGCGGTATCTACCGACACAGTAGTGGCAACACTTGTTGTTGCTGATACAGATACACCAGCAGACGAGCTTACCGTTCAGCTAGAAAACAACACAGATGGTTACTTCGTCCTAGACGGTGATCAAGTTAAGTTGACCGACAAAGGTGTCGAAGCGGTTAATAATGACCAGCTTGACCTAACTACCTTATCTGTTAGTGCTTCGGTATCAGACGGTGTGAATCCGAAAGCGACAGACACCGATTCGTTGGATGTCGTTCGTGTAAATGACGCACCGACTATCGACGTTACCGCGGTTGATAGCGTGACTGAAGATGCAGTATCTACCGACACAGTAGTGGCAACACTCGTTGTTGCTGATACAGATACGCCAGCAGATCAATTGACGGTTCAGCTAGAAAACAACACCGATGGTTACTTCGTCCTAGACGGTGATCAAGTTAAGTTGACCGACAAAGGTGTCGAAGCGGTTAATAATGACCAGCTTGACCTAACTACCTTATCTGTTAGTGCTTCGGTATCAGACGGTGTGAATCCGAAAGCGACAGACACCGATTCGTTGGACGTGGTTCGTGGTTACAAATACGTTATTGGTACACATGGTGATAACGACATTACCGGTACAGCTGATGACGACATTATTGTTGGTGATGTCCAAGGTCTGCAGATTGTTGAGGGCGAGGATTACAACATTGCTTTTGTTCTAGATACTTCAGGCAGTATGGGGTATGACGTAGGTAAAGCAGAGGCTGAGTTCAAAAAGGTTCTTGACAGCCTTATCAATAGTGCTGGCAGTTCTTCTTCAGGCAAAGTAAATGTATTGTTAACGACGTTTGCAGCGGATGATAAGCTGTTGTTGGAAGTTGATTTGAGCGACCCAGAAGCTTCAACGAAAATCACAACTGCATTCGAAAACAATAGAGATGATGGTAGCGGTGGAACAAACTATGAAGCTGCATTTGATTCAGTGCTAGATTGGTTTGCAGGTAAAGATAGTGATGCAAATAACGTCACATACTTTATCTCTGATGGTACGCCGAACCAAGCTGACCACAATAGCGCTTATGATTTGGCTTCGATGACTAATGTGGTGATTGGTGCTGAAAATGGCAAAATTATTACTTTGGGAGACGTGTTACCAAGCGATTATCAACGTGGTGATGTTGTGACTTACAACAACCAAACGGTTATTGCGAGCAACACAGAGGTTTATTCTTTGTCGACTGGCGAACGCCTTGGCTACATGTACAGCAACACGGGTTACTATGACTACAGCAATAGTGTTACCGCTCAAGCTGATAATATGTACAAAGCATTGGAAGAGTTCAGTGAAGTGCATGCGATTGGTCTTGGTAACAACTTGGACGCAAGCACTCTCGAAAACTACGACTCAGACAATACAGTGCGAACCAACATTGATGTTTCACAGTTGGCTGAAGTTATCCTTGGTAAGGAAGTCGCTCTGCTTCAAGGTAGAGATGACATCGATAGTCAAGCTGGTGACGATATTATCTTCGGTGATGCAATTCGATTTGGTTCTAGTGATGAACAAGGTGTATCTGCATTACAAGAGTATGTTGCTGGTCAATTAGGTAAAGATGTTGGTCTTGTTACCGAGAAAGATGTTCATAACTACATTACTGACAACCAAGCTGAATTTGAGCAATCTCGTTCAAGCGACCGAGCGGATAACCTGTCTGGAGGTGAAGGCAACGATATCCTATTCGGGCAAGGTGGCTCAGATACGCTGGACGGCGGTATAGGTGATGACATCCTGATCGGTGGTTTGGGTAACGATATCCTTACCGGTGGTGATGGTGCAGACATCTTCAAGTGGGTGGATGTTGCAAATGAGACTGATACAGTAAAAGACTTCAATGCAAACGAAGACTCTCTTGATTTCTCTGACTTGTTCGAGGATCTATCTAAGGACGAACTTGGTTCGTTACTGGATGATCTGAAGTCGGGCGATCACACTGGCGATGTTGGTAATTACCATGTGGAAGTTACGCAAGATGGAGCAACAGACTCTAACTTGAGTATCTCTAAAGGTGGAACGACATTAGATATCCATTTTGATGGAGCAAGTGTTGATGACGTCACTTCACACCTGATTGCAAGTCTGGATTCTCAATTTAAAGATATCTAATCTAACCAATTGGGTAGACACTGCGGGTTTTGCTACGCGCGTTGTTATATTGCCAGCTAACTTGATGGTTAGGAACTTCAATCCTAACCATTAAGCAAGTTTAGGAGGTAGCGAAGCGTTTTGGATGTAATTGCCCTAAAGATAAATTGAACCAATGATGATTTAATCCGCTAATCACGGTCGTTTTTGCACCTAATTTATTGATTTTAGATAGACCTATCCTACGCAGGTACGCCAAGCCGTCGCGATTCGCGCATGTTCATCCGGCGACTATCCAACCGCTCATGATTTTTTGAGCCCGCTGTAAAACATGTAAACACCACTCTGCATCCGCGCAACACACACTTATACGGGGCGTTACCTGCAAAGCCTTTGTATTGCTTCGCATACGTGAGTAGCTCTGGCTGCTTTGGTGCTTTCTCTCCCAAAGCTAAATACACCAGAGGCAGTAGGACTGTAGTGGCATAGTTAATTTGGCCACCTGATTAAGAGGTGATGTATGATCATCTCGATACTAAAACAGGTGACATTATGACTAAGCGTGAAAGACGCACTTTTAACCCAGAATTTAAACTTGAATGCGCTCAGCTAGTGCTTGACCAGGGACGTTCCTATAAAGAAACCTGCGAAGCAATGGGGATTGGAAAAACTACGTTAGAAAGCTGGGTAAGGCAACTCAAAGCTGAAAGAGCTGGTAAGACACCAAATTCATCACCACTCACTCCAGAGCAAAGAGAAATTCGTGACCTTAAAAAGAAAATCAAACGCATTGAAGAAGAAAAGGAAATTCTAAAAAAGGCTACGGCTCTCTTGATGTCAGACTCCCTGAACGGTTCTCGATGATCGAGAAACTCAAGAAGAGTTATGCTGTGAAACGGCTTTGCGAAGTGTTCGGGGTTCATCGCAGTAGTTATCGTTATTGGGCAAATAGAGATAAATCTCTGTCGTCAGAGCATGTGCTTGTTCGTGCCGAAGTTCGCCGATCTTATGAGCTGAGCAATGGTTCCGCTGGAGCGAGAACCATTGCTGACATAGTCACAGCAAGAGGTATTCGACTTAGCCGTTACCGAGCAAGTAAGTTCATGAAAGAACTAGACTTAGTCAGTTGCCAGCTAGCAAAACATACGTACAAAAAAACACAGCAGGAACATGTTCATATACCTAACCGGTTAAATCGTCAGTTCGCGGTGACTGAGCCGAATCAAGTCTGGTGTGGCGATGTGACTTATATCTGGACGGGGGAGAGATGGTCTTATCTAGCCGTTGTTATTGACTTGTTCGCACGAAAAGTCATCGGTTGGGCAATGTCTAACTCACCAGATAGTGTATTGACTGGCAAGGCGCTGACCATGGCCAATGAGAGCCGCGGAAGGCCGTCTGGTGTAATGTTCCACTCGGATCAAGGTTGCCACTATACGAGTAAAAAATATCGTCAGTTGCTATGGAGATATCGAATCACTCAAAGTATGAGTCGTCGAGGGAACTGTTGGGATAATAGTCCTATGGAGCGAGTGTTCAGAAGTTTAAAAACGGAATGGGTACCAAAGAATGGCTATAGAAGTTTTACAGAGGCACAGAAAGCAATAACGGATTATTTGGTTGGTTATTACAACCAGCATCGTCCACATCAATACAATGGTGGATTAACACCAAATGAGTCGGAACGACAGTTTTGGTTCCCTTATAAAACTGTGGCCAGTTTTACTTGACCACTACAGACCCTCGTTTTCTGTTGGATAGAAAACCGTAATAAAGCACCATTTTAAAATGGTGCTGTGGGATATGACCCACGTACCGTAATATCATTTCTTCTTGCGTTAGCGTTTTTGTTTTGTGCTTGCCGTCTCGATGGTCGAGATATTTAAACACAACGGTGCCGCCACTGTAGTGGCGTAACCTCGATGCCGATATAGGCGGGCGCTTCAGGTGAGCTATTGTCAAATGTGGTGTATGTAGATCATGCAGTAGCCTGTTGATGAGTCTCCATTTCTTTCACTCCATTGATGAAGCGAACATCTTTCACAACATCCGCTAGGAGTGCAAAACCTCGTAGACGACGCCACTTCGTCTCTGCACTACGCATTTACTTGTAGGCCATCATCAACGTAGTCTTTCTGTTTCCACAGTCCTTTGTCTTGTTCGTGCGTAAACGTGCTGTGGCGAACATCGATTCTATTGGGTTGGTTGTCCTGATATGAACCCAGTGCTCTGCTGGGTAATCGTAGAACGCCAGCATTTCAGCTTTATCTTTCACCAAACAGTCGGTTGCCTTTGGATACTTGGCTTCAAAGCGCTTCTGGAAGGTAGAGAAGGCGTGATAAGCATCATCTCTCGTTTCTGCCATCCAGATATCTTGCAGTGCTTCCTTCATTCGTGGTTGTACGCTTTTGGGCACCTTGTTAAGCACATTCGCTGTCTTATGTACCCAGCACCGTTGTTGGGCAGTTTGAGGTCAGCACTTCGCAACCGCTTTCCAGAAGCCAAGCGCGCCATCTCCGATGGCGAGCTTCGGTGCTAACTGTAATCCCTGCGCTCGTAGCTGCTCAATGAGTTCCGTCCAACTTGCTTCTGACTCTCGATGACCATCCAGAACGCCAAGGACTTCTTTGCGTCCAGTGTCATCAACACCAATGATGACGAGTAAGCAGAGCTTATCGTCCATCCTAACGTGACAGTAAACACCGTCAGCCCAAACGTAAACATAGCGATGCCTACCGAGGTCACGCTTACGCCACTGTTCGTACTCAGCATACCAGCGCTCTTTGAGGCGACAGATGCTGTTGGCTGACAGGCCTTTCGCATCCTTACCAAGCAGAGACTCCAGGGCAGGCAGCATATTGCCCGTAGATATCCCCTTGAGATAGAGTAACGGGAGCAGTGTTGCAACACTCTTTGTTCGCTTGAGATACGGTGGTATCAAGTTGCTATTAAATTTGACGCCATTCCCTGAGCGATCTCTTACCTTAGGAATTTGCACTTCGACATCACCGACACCTGTTTGCAAGGTTCGCTTAGGTAAGAAACCGTTGCGCACGATGGCTTGCTTGCCGTCAACCATTACACTCTGATGTTGGGCTAGTAGCTGTTGAAGCTCAGCTTCAACAGCCCGTGCAATCAAATCTCTAGCCCCCTGGCGTATCAGTTCAGTAAGTGGGTCTTGTGGTGTATTCAGTGAAACAACAGTATTATCAGTCATGCGGAGTGCCTATCTGTTAATCGTTCTGGGGAGAACAGCATCAACAGATTACACCACAACTTCCTTTCTCTTCCATACACCAGAAATCAGCATAGCTCTCTGGTTGTCAAGAAAGTATCTTTCCCGAGGTTTTAATTGACTGATGTACCACGGCAGACTTTTTTGAACCCAGGGGGTATTGTTTAGCTGGGTTTAAATTAGAGTGCTGGTTTCAGCCTTGCTGGTGATGGTCGGTCTATGTTGGCGCAGTTTCCAGTTGCAACCGATGCTCGATATTGGGTTCGACTTGGGCGTTACCCTTCGGGCAGGGCTTTTCGCTAGAATCTTTCATCTATGGGCTAAGATCTTCATCTCCCTGAAAAGTCACAAGTGCCTTCCCAGGGCGTGAAGCTCTAAAGCCCCTATCTGCAAGGATATCGCTTCAATCCTGAACGCCTCCGCTACTGCGTAGCTGCGCCTCGTCGTGCCTCCTCGTTGCCTTTCACTGCCTGACATTAAGTTCGAGTAAGGGTTGGTTTTTTATGCGCCGATTTTCCTTTCTACTCGCATCACATTACGGGCTCGCAAGCTGTTTAACCTTCTCTCAACACAACCTGCCTGCAAGGGAGGCTTCGCGCTGTATCCCTAAAGCAGCAAGCTGCTAAGGGCTACTAGCCCCTTGTCAAGCCAGAACGATGTTGTGAGTGCGGACAGCTAAGCGGCTCCGGAAAGTGATACTCAAACAAAAAGGAAACTCGATATGGCGCAACAAAACTCAACCCTAACTCTCTCTAAATGCCAAACAGCGACCAACGTCTCGCCGTTGGAGCGCGAAAGCCCTCCTAAAAATGATTTATCTTTGGTTCAGCGCAAGCGTCAACGTGATCTGAAAATTTTAGACCGATTAAGAGAAATTCATGGATTGAAGAGAAAGCCTGTTCGCCATATTAGATGTAACCCTTTGAATTATGTTTGTACCGCTACTGCATGTATCGACCTTAATCGTATTTAATCAAACCATTCCATAGAGGCATAACAATGAAATATCTATCAGATTACACAAGTGAAAAACAAACCCGAGCCTTTGACGAGTTCGGCGCATTCTTTGCCTTTTCTAATGAGCAGTTTGCAGCAGCAAAAAAAGAGGGGGTCAAATACGTTTCCCTTGGTTTTGGCATGATCGTGCCAGAGAGTAATGCGAGTGCTTTAGTCGAAAAGCTAGACGAGATCCAAAAGGATACGATTGCGCAAGATATTGCCGAAAATGGCATCAAAGCCATCATCCGCCGTGAGCTATTCAATCACGAGTGTTTTTACACCAATGATATTTGTGACTGCGTTGAAAAGCTTGAAGGCTACAACGTTTCATACGATGAAGTTTACGAGGTGTTTAACCACATCCGTAAAACCGAAGATGTGTATTAAGCACATATAAAAACGCCTAGATATTTGCACCAACAAATATCTAGGCAGTGTCCATAACTTAAATATGTGGAATCTAAACATGAACGAGTTAAATACTATCCCAAGCGAAGAACAATTGAAAGCACAAACTTACGTTTGTACAGCCGAGCCATTTGAATTAGGCAAGGTGGTTATCACCCAAGGCATTGACGCTTTATTGCGTGAAAATATCGGCGCAAGTCTGCATATCTGTTTAATGCGTCACCAAAATGGTGATTGGGGAAATATGCCAATTGAAGATAAGATTTCAAATGACGAAGCCACAAAAACAGGTGAGCGAATTATGTCAGGCTATCGGTTGTGTGATAAACAGATTTGGATCATTACCGAATGGGATCGCAGCGTGACAACGGTATTATTACCGCATGAGTATTAATTACCAATCCAACTAAAATCAAATCCAGTCAATGACTGGATTTTTTTTTGCGTTTGATTTTCTGATTGTTCGTTTAGGTTTTAAAAATCGATTCGCACTTATTCACAATAAACTATGTGGCTAAGTTGAGTATAGGTACTCTGTGAATAAGTGCTCGTTTTTTACGCTGTATTTTTCTTTGTCATCCGACTATAACCTTCATTTTTTTCTGTCAATACTGTGGAACCACCACAATAATAATGAGATTGTTTTGATTTTCGAGTCATTAAGGTCTAGCAGGGTGAAGGGTATTTTTTGATGTGGTGAATGTTGAATATATCTTTAGGGTTCTACTATGCTGATATAGTGATTCTTACTCACTGCGTGAGCGCGTTATCTACTCGTCGCACAGCTCCTCATGGTAAACTACTTTGACTGTTTACATGTATTGATATCATTTGTTGTGGTTGAGTTATGAGATTTAAATTAATGTTCGCCTTTTGGGTTCCTTTTCATGCGTCCGCTTTTTGTTTTGATGAGGCAGGACAATATTATAATGTGTCACCAGATTTATTAAGGGCGATTGCTCAAGTTGAAAGTAGTCTTGATCCGGCTGCTTATAACGAAAATAAAAATAGCCGTGGTGAAGTGGTGAGCCGTGATTATGGGCTGATGCAAATTAATTCAAGCTGGTTTAGCAAACTTGCTTATCTTAATGTGAACGAGCAGAACGTCTATGAGCCGTGTTTTAATGTGTCATTAGGTGCTTGGGTATTAAGTTCTAACTTTGCTAGTCATGGCTATAACTGGAACAGCATAGGCGCATATAATGCAGGTTTCTCCAAACGTACCGAAACCGCCAGAAAAATATACATCCAAAAAGTCCAATCTGTTTATTATTCCGCAAAAGTTAAATAACCGCCATTGCACCACTATGGTGCAGTAGTGGTTGTCATTCTATCTTCCTGACCTCTATTCGTTCCTACGTCTGATCCGTCTTACTGCTACCTATTCAGTCGCCATAGAGCCGGCTTTTTATCTTTCCTTGGTCAACTTTTCTCAAGTTAACCCACCTCAAGCTGATGAAGTCACCCTGACCTTTTACTTTCTCTGAAAGTCACCACACACCACGCTAAATCGTAAACGATTTAAATGGTTGTCTGTGAGAAACGTAAAGATAGTAAAAACAATGACTTATATGTATTTGTGGGGGCGAAAAAGGGCATTAAAAAATTTTCAAAATCTCAACTAATTAGCCGCTAAAATCCTAATGTAATATTATGTATATAGAATGAATTACCATTGATCCCTTTTGGGATAAGGCTTTAACCTTGATTTCAATGTGAAAATAATTAAAATTAATTGAATTGTAATTTATCCCTTGTTGTATAAGGCTGTGGAGGGGATTTAAAAGAAGTGGTACAATGGCTTTGCATTGATGTTTAATTGGTTTTCATTGGGGTGAAAAAGTTAGCTTCATTGAAATTCATTGAGGAGAAAAAGCTAAATTATGTCGCGTTCATACCCTTTACAAAGCTCCCTACGAGGGAAGCTAGAGCAAGATTTTAAGAAGTTCAGAGACAGAGAAAAGTTAAGTGATGCTGAGGCAACTCGTCAGCTTTTCACCTTGGCACTGCGCATCAAGTTGAATTACAGTGACGATGAGCGGCCGTCAAACCGTGATCTGATGGAAGAGACTTATCGTAGAGTTAGACAAGTACAAGGTGTGCTGAATTTAAATTTAGCACATAGCTTTGATGGTGAGAGTTATTATAAGAATAAAGCCGATTCTATTGAGCAAAGAAAATCCAACACCGCTTTGGTTGATAAAAGTGTCGATGAATATCTTGAAGGCAAAAAAAAAGGGTAGCCATTGGCTACCCTTATATTATCGCTCTAACTCTCTTTCGATTTCTCTGTCTTCCCAATGGCTCTCTTTCTCTGATTGATTAAATTCCATCTCTTGTTGAGGTGAATATTCTTTTGGCTCAAAGTGGTCGAGTGATTGGCTGTCGGTCTCTTTTTTCTCATTATAGTTGAGGGTGTCTAATTCGCTCTCTTGATGAGAAGTGGACGTCTCACTTAATTCAATGTTATGTGCGCTGTTATCCCTCTCTAGTTTGTCAATGCATGATTTAATGTCTTCTTTAAGATTATCGTCTGACATGAATTGAATGTCTCGACCGTTAAAGTTTTCGACGATTTTCTCAATATTATTCGGATTTAAATCGTGATTACCTTGGTTTAATACAATAATGATGTTCTGTCTCAGTTCATCGGTGGAGATGTTTTGAATGTCGTTCTTATGATTGACATTGATAATGTCAATCTGCCCTTGGGTTTGGTCTCGAATTAAAAATGAGTTTTCAATTGAGGTGCTGATGATGGTGGTGTTTAAATTCTCTCCTTGATGGAATTGTGTTAATTGTTTGGACTTTGTGCCTAGGGCTCTTGGATTAATGTCTAGGGAGGTGTCTTTATTGCCTTGAGTGTCTAAATAGGTCACTTCAATGGCTTTAGTTTCACCTTCTTTATTGTGGATGTTGGTTAACATCGCAGGATGAAGAGATCTATCTTCGGATGAATAGACCGCAGGGTGGAACTTAACGTGGTTATTTTCAATGTTATTGACACCGAGCTTGTTTAAGTACGTTTGGGCCAGTGTGTTATCCATTGGTAAGCTTTGATTGATATAATCTTTAGCCCTTTCTTCAAACTGCGCAATATGCCTTGGGGTGGTGCTCAGTAATTTGTCGTGTTTACTGTTTTCCTCCAGTTGATATTTATCTGGCTCGTTGAGCATCTTGTGCGCTTCATTCATCGCGGCTTTATAATTCATTTCCTTATGACTCATGATTAGATTAATCAATGCGCCTTTTTCGCCTGTGGTGTAGTCTTTAAAATAACCACGATATTCTCCAGTTAAGGTCACTTTAATGGCCGATTTGCCAATGCCAAAGGTTAAATAATCCCGGTCTGACTTGGATTGATTCGGCTGGCCTAATAACTGAATGGCGAGACTTTCGGTGTATTTGGGTAGTTGTGTGTTGATGTGCTCCCTAAATGTGTTGTAGTCAAAATCACCACTTTTATTTTGGAACCGGACGTCCTCATGAGGCAGAGCATTACGGTTAAAGTAGGTGGTGTCTTTGGGTGGGATTTGGTTAAGGGTTTCTATCGCACTGGCTTTGTGGCTCTCTTTAGAAAGCCAGCTTTTGACCAATTGTTTTGTGTTGTCGGTATAGAGCCGAATGTGCTGACTGGCACGAGTCACATCGATACCAGCGCGTCTTAAGTTGGTCAGTGCGCCTTTGCTTTGTATCGCGCTAATGACGTGTTGATAGGTGGATCCTTGCGCCATGTCTGCGGTTCGACTGTAAGCGTAGTCCCAGTGCCCGTCTTTAAGCGCATTAGGGTTAAGGTTGAGTGTTTGTCCTGTCTTAGATTGAGCGATAACACGGTCTGTATTCGCTTGCGTGATGCGGTACTCCACGTTGGCTTTAATGCCGCGCTCTTTATCGGTAAAACGGGTGATGATTTTATCGCCGGTTGAAAGTGGCTTTTCTGACGTAGAGAACAGGGTGGTGAAACGGTGGTCACGGTTACGCGGTAAGAACGACCTTGTCTTACCTGTACTCGCGTCTTGAAGTGTTACTACGCCATGCTCTGAATCCACGTGAGTGATTGCCGCGTACTCACCGGGCTTGGTGCTCAGTATCAAGCCTTTTTGATACGGCATCATGGTGGTGAGCTCTTCCCCGGTCGCGCCGATTGAGCGTAGCCTCGTTGCGATGACGTTCTCTTTGCCTAATTCACTCTTTTTCATCAAACCGACACGGATGTGTTCGGTGATGGTGTCTCGCTCCTGGTTGGTGTACGCGATAATCAGTGTGTTGTCTCGCGTTTCGGGGGTGCGCTCTAAATAGTCTTTGGCGACCACGTAAGGCAGCTTCTCTGTGGCGGTGAGCTGCGCTCTGCGTCGGTCTTTGTCGTTTTCATCCAGCGTAGAGATGACATGTTGGTGGTTGCCTTGGGTATCAGGGGCTTGCTGCTGGAGTTTATCTAGGGCGCTCTGTGGCTGCTTATCAATGGTGTTTTGCGCCGCATTAAGTAAGGTGTCGTTTTGCTGACGGATGATGTCGGTCATGTAAGCGGTATCGATGCGGCCTTGGCTTATGGCCAGCTCAAAGGGTTTACCGGCATTGAGCGATAAAAGCTGCTCTTTATCGCCCAATTTGGCTATTTTTGCCCATCCCCCGATATGGTCTAATCATAGTCTCTAGACGAAATTAAAGTGATAAATAACGATAGAATGTTGCTCGAGAAATAGACAAGGACTGACAGATAGCATCGATTGGGAGAGACTTTTTGTGATGCATTTCTTTCGCCATCTGAACTTTTGGATTGCTGTCACGAATCTTTGGTCTGCCCCCATTCCTTCCTCTGGCTCTAGCTGCCTTCAGTCCAGCATGTGTACGCTCCTGTATTAGGCGACGTTCAAATTGTGCCAGTGCACTGAATATATTGAACATCAACTCACCAGAAGCTGTGGTTGTGTCGATTGCACCATCCTGAATCGATTTAAAGCCAATGCCTTTTTCAATTAAGGATTCAATCAGGTTTATCAGATGTGACATCGAGCGGCCTAGCCGATCCAGTCGCCACACTATAAGTGTGTCTCCAGAAACCAGCGTTTCTAAGCACTCTTCCAGTCCAGGCCTAGACGCATTTGCTCCCGAAATCTTATCTGTAAATATTACTTCGACTTCACACCCTTCTTTTATCAGAGCATCAATCTGAAGATTCAGTTCTTGCTCATGGGTACTGACTCGCGCGTATCCAACTTTTCTGCTCATCGTCTCGTTTATTTGCATTTTAATGAGTTAATGTGATTATGATAGTAGAGATGTGTATATGAGACAACTAAGTACAGGTTTCTTGTACATAGTGATTCTCCGTTCATGCCTCTCAAAAAACGACCGTTTGTTGAGAGGCATGAGAGTCCTTGATAATAAAGAAGGGTTAATAATTGTCTATGGCAGTGAATCCCAACCGACTGAACATTCTTACTCAATCTGAAATTCATGATTATTTCGGTTTCCCTCGATTTACCCAGGAAGACCGAGAGTATTACTTCGATCTGACCAACAGCGAAGTCAGCCTTATTGAAGAAAAGTGGCTGCTTAGCTCAAAGATATATTTCGTGCTTCAGCTCGGCTATTTTAAGGCCAAAAGAATGTTTTTTAGGTTTGATGCTGAAGAGGTGGTAAACGATACTTCCCACATTGTCGGCACATCTTTCCCATATAGCATCGACCGTGATTTCAAAGTGCCAAGCAAACAAACTCGTATCAACCAGCAAAAAATCATTTGTAGGCATTTCAGCTTTCGTCGATACGACAAACAAACTGGCACTGAGCTAAAAGATGTTGCTGGGCGTATTGTTCGCCGATCTGCCAAACCTATTTTTATTTTACGGGAGCTGCTTGGCTTCCTGAATAAGCAGCACGTTGTGCCACCGGCGTACAGTACATTTCAGGATTTGATTGGCCGTTGCCTCTCTGAAGAGCGTCAACGGATCAGCAAACAGCTGATGCGAAGTATGGAACCTGAAATTGAAGAGGCGCTTTCCGCCATTCTGGCTGATGATTCTACTGGCTTGCACTGGGTCACTCAGCTTAAAAAGGAGCCCAGAGATTTCAGTTACAAAGAAGTACTCAGTGAGGCAACGCGAGTCAAGCAACTCAAACCACTGTATGACTTCGGTGTGCGCTGGTTGCCGACTATTGAGCTTTCTAATGAAAGCATCCGGTATTACGCTGCACTGGTAGAGTACTATTCCGTATACAAGCTTCGTCGCTTTGATACGCCGACTGCTTACTTTTACCTACTCAGCTATGCTTATCATCGCACCCATACGATCCATGATAACCTCATCGATGCTCTGATTTACAACGTGCGCCATTACGAAGAGCAAGCCAAGATGTATGCGCGAGACATCATCTACCGGCAAACCTCCCAGGCCAGCGAAGACATCAAGATGACGGGCAAGATTTTGGAGTTATTCCTGAGTCCCGACATTGATGACCAGCTATCCTTTGGTGAAATTCGGGAACGCGCTTTCCAACTACTGGCGCGCGAGAAAATGGTGAATGTAACAACTTTTATTAATTCTGCCGGATTTGATGAGGAAGAGTACCAGTGGCAGCATTTACAGTCATTGTCCGGATCCATCAAGAAGAATTTACGGCAGATCGTCAGGGCTATTGATTTTAAAAGTAACGCCGAAGAAACCCCTTTAATCGAAGCTACTACCTTTCTTCAGACCAATTTTGAATTGGGCCGTGTCATACGACGAATATCCACATCCAAATTTCCAACGGGTTTCCTGACCAAGGCACTTAAAAAATATGTTTATGCAGATAGCACACCTGGCAGTCTCATTGCGGAACGCTACGAATTTGCTGTGTATAAAGTGCTTCGCAAAGCGTTTGAGTCTGGAGATATATTTAATCATAAAACCAATAAATACCGCAGTTTTACCGACTACCTCATCCACGTAGAGCGCTGGAACAAGCACAAGGAAATAATACTGACTGAGCTGGATCTCCCCACTTTAATGGCACCGATCGAACAAACACTATGTGAACTTAAAAAGACGCTGGAAGACAAAATACAACACGTGAACAAGCGTATTATGGCCAAAGAAAATAAGGACATTAAAATCACTGGCCAAGGTGAAAAAATAAAATGGACACTGCCATATCAGCGGGATGAGGAGGAAGACAACAATCACCAGTTTTACCAGTCAGTCCCTACAATTGGTATCGCCAGCCTGCTCAGTTATGTCCAGCGAAAAACCGGTTTGCTTGATGGCTTTACCCATGTGCTGGATCGCTATGTCAAAGGCACCAAGGATGAGAAAACGGTTTTCGCCTGTATCGTTGCGCTGGGTACCAACATGAGTCTGGGCCGGATGGGGGATATCTCTGATGTGGATACCCAGGAGCTACAAACCACTTACCGGAATTTCTTCCGCCTGGAAACGCTGAAAGAAACCAATGATCTGATTGCGAATGCCACCGCGAAACTTCCCATATTCCGGCACTATGACATTGAAGCTGATGTGTTGCACTCGAGCAGCGATGGTCAGCGATTTGAAACTCAACGAAATACTTTCAACGCCCGACATGCCTCAAAATACTTTGGCTTGAAGAAAGGTATCTCAGCGCTAACCCTGATTGGAAACCATGTACCGATCAATGCGAAGGTGATTGGCACGCATGAGCATGAAAGTTACTTTGTATTTGATCTGCTCTATAACAACACCACCGATATTGATCCTGATCGTCACTCGGTCGATACCCACGGCACAAATCAGATTAACTTTTGGATCCTTCATGCCTTTGGTTACCAATTTGCCCCCCGATACCGCAATTTTTCTTCTAAGACCGATAGTATCGTGGGCTTTCAATCTCCAGCGAACTATGACGATGAGTTTTTGGTCAAACCTGGTCGAAAAGTCAATGAAGAGCTTATTATCGAGGAGTGGTCCAATATCCAGCACATCATGGCGTCGCTGGGACAGAAAGAAACTACGCAGTCTGCCATCGTGAGAAAGCTAAGTTCATACGCAAGGCAAAACCGAACCAAGAAAGCTCTATGGGAACTCGATAATATCTATCGCAGTATATACTTATTGGATTATCTGGATGATCGCCTGCTTCGTAAACATGTGACTAAAGCGCTAAACCGAGGTGAAGCTTACCACCGACTGAAGAAAGCTATTGCCCATGTAAACGGTGGTAAGTTGCGAGTGAAAAGCGAAATTGAACAACACATCCTGCATGAATGTACGCGTCTGATCGCCAACGCAATTATTTATTTTAATGCGGAATTGCTCTCTGGGCTGATAACTGGTGAGTCACCGGATTCAATACTTACGCCTGAGCAAATCAAGAAAATATCACCAGTCGCCTGGCAACATATTAATTTTTATGGTCGATTTGAATTCAGCGATCTGGGGGCATCATTCAATGTGGATGAATTTATGCAGACGGTTGACTTCAATAAATTAGCCGCGGCACTTAAATCGGCAAACATCAGTACAAATGATGAAAATTTGGCCTAGGAGAGAGAATAGTTTACAACAATAACAGGTTAGTAGAATGCGAAGCTGGTTGTTGCGTTGGACATTGCATATGTGATCGTGATTGACATCAGATTAGACCATTTCGGGGGATGGGCAAAAATGGCCAAGTATCGAATTATTTTGAAATGCTTATCTGGGATATGCTCAATCATGCGCTCTATCAAGGCTTCTGGACTCAAAATGAGAGATTCCGTCCGACCATTCCTATGGTTGAGGTAATCAAACGTCACTAAGCCTCCCTGAAAGTTATGTCGTAAACGTGACGCCGATATCGGTGGGCGTTTTAGGTATCGGCCGAGGTAAGTCATGGTGGGCGTAACGTTGGCTGTTTTCTTTGCAAAGTGCAGCTTCCATCGACGGCAATATTGGCTGGTTAAAAATCGGGACCAATCTTGTTTATTACGAATAAAAGGGCAGCCTTCTCCAGTCAAATCTAACTCTGAGTGATGGGAGCCGAGAAGTTGAATGATGGCACCGCGCCAACACTTCTCAGTGGTCTTAGCTTTAAAGACAATGGGCCTCCACAGGCCTGTCCTCTTACATAAACCACCACGTGTGACAGATAAATGGATGTGTACATTCCAATTCAGCTTTCTGCCGTAGGTGTGAAGTGCACAGAACACGCCGATATCAATATCCAGTTGCTTTGCCCATCCTAAGAAGATTTTGGCTGCACAACTAAAGAGATGATTGAGAAGAAAACGATTATCCCGAAAGATAGGCCACAGCGTGTGTGGGAGCGTCAACGTTACGTGTTGATACTCACACTCAGGAAAACACATGTTGTTGCTTTCGTATCCACCGCTCTGTGGCTTTTATGCCACAACTGCTGCAAAAGCGAGATTTACACGTCTGGTGAATGTATTTGTGATGGGTGCAGTCAGCATGACTGCATCGATACTCTTTAGAGCCAAAAGCCGCGGTACTGCAAGCGAGCATCTTGGTGACGTTTTCAATGACGACGGTTCGGAGGGTTTCTCGGTACTTATTGAGGTAGTTCAGCCAAGTATCGTTGGCATTGAAGAGTTGTTTGATGGGCTTATTCGGATGCATGACCTATAGGATAAACGATCCATGTAAAGCACCCTAGTAGGTTGAGTCTCTTTGTTTTCGGCCGTAGGCCGCTCAGGCGACACCGTCGCCGGTTCTTCGCTTTAGCACCTTTCCGTCAACACTAATGATAGGCATGAGCATGCCTATCTCTGCAAATTAACCCAACCCACCGTAGCTTCTAAGAGCGTTTCAGGAACAATCGTTCTCATAATGGCTGCAATATTATGTCGGGTAGAAAGTCCATTTTCGTTGGGGAAATACTCACGTAACCAGTCAATATTTCCTTCACTAAAACCCTTGATATCCGTCCACTTGTTTTGACCAAAAAGCATGGCCGTTATGACGACAAAAGCCACTTCCATAACAGGGTAAACTTGGTTGATGTGAGAGCGTGTATCTTTTACTTTTTTAGCTGCTCAATGATAATCATGCGAGTTCCAGATGTTTTTACTTCATGATTTGATCGTGAATATCAGGAAAAGTTCTATTCAAAAACTTAAAAATCTTTATTTTCAACAACTAAAGTTCGATCCCACCCTTGACATAACCTAATATTAGGAAATCAATGAGTCGGGGCGTCGCAGGCACTTACATTTTATTCGCCAGTAACTCGTGACAATCTATTCTGAATGTTGCATCTAAATGAAGCGGCATAAGCAATGATTGGAAACCATATTGCTCAAGGTCACGACAAGATTTCAAGTATGAGGTCATCGATTCCGGTTTTGGGAATTGGGTATGTTCAGATACCTCTGGTTTTTCTTTAGCATTAGGGTATTCAACGTGGAAAACAGGCTTATTATGGTTGATAAATAATGTCAACACTTCGCATTCATCGTATTCTAAGCATTGCTCGTTAACTGCAAAGTCAAAATAATCTATCAACTCTTCAACTTGGTCTAGATCATTTTTCAAGCCTATAGCAAGACCTCGTTTATGAGCCTCCGATGCTAGAAATTTATTATATGTAAGTTGATCATCGAAAGTGAAGCCAGGTCTATTTATATAGAGGTCTACATTATCGGGTTCTACAGCATCACATCCTTTTATGACAGCAAGGTCTAGCCTTTTAGACATAACATTCCATACTCGTTTATCTTTTATGTCTAGCCAAAATTCTCCTTCCCAATCATCCATATGACCATTCCTTTCGTCCTTAATATGTAGGCCTTTCAGGAAAGGAGCATCTTCTCTCCATTCTTCCAAAGTACCAGCAGAGAAATAGCAAATAACTTTTTTACCTGAATCTTGGAGTTGTTGAAATGTTGACGCTTGAGTATCAAATAAATCAACATCATAAGCATCAACCTCATAAGTGGTATCTAATTCTCCCTTTAATTGCCACTGCCACGTCGTATCAGCGGTCGGTTGCCAATGGGAATTACAGCCTGGCAACAATACGGTAATTAATAGCAGTGATTTTGACTTAAAAATTGATATTGCATTAGAAATCATTTAGTAACTCTATATTAATTAATACTATAATTAATACTATAATTAATACTATAATTAATACTATAATTAATACTATAATTAATACTATAATTAATACTATAATTAATAGTTGGTTCTGTCGTGAACTTTTGAGTCTTTAGGTTAGGATTTTTTCAACTTCCACTCAATACTCTGAATCGTAATGTTTAAAGGCTGCCATTTTCCCTCAGAAGTTATTATCGAAACCGTGCGTTATTATCTCGCCTATATACCTGTGATCATTGAAGATGCTTGATTTTACAATTTAAAGTCGAGTGTTAATTGAACACTTTCATACTGTTTTCGCTATTTCAGATGCTCTCATCCTACGAAAAATCTAAATTGACCTGATTTGGGATTGAATGAGGGCGTGATGGACCAACTCCGACAGCGACTCTCCGACTCTAAAACGAATGAATGTTAAGCGGTGACCACAAAGAATGCACTCAAACGGGTCAACCTTCACATAACCTTTCAGCATGGCGGCGTAACCGGGCATTTCTGGTGAGTCTTTAGGTGCGATGCCTAAGGCATCGTAGACCTTAGGGAGAATCTCACCACGGCGTCGGTTTGATAGAAAACCGAAGTATCGAATCATTTTGAAGTGCTTATCTGGAATATGCTCAATCATGCGCTCTATCAGTGCTTCTGGACTCAAAATGAGGGATTCCGTCCGACCATTCCTATGGTTAAGATAATCAAACGTCACCAAGCCTCCCTGGAAATCATGTCGTAACCTAGACGCCATATGGGTGGCCGCTTTAGGTATCGACCCATGTAGGTCATGGTGGGGGTCACATTGGCCGTTTTCTTTGCAAAGTGCAGCTTCCATCGACGGCAATATTGGCTGGTTAAAAATCGGGACCAATCTTGTTTATTACGAATAAAAGGGCAGCCTTCTCCAGTCAAATCTAACTCTGAGTGATGGGAGCCGAGAAGTTGAATGATGGCACCGCGCCAACACTTCTCAGTGGTCTTAGCTTTAAAGAAAATGGGCCTCCACAGGCCTGTCCTCTAACATAAACCACCACGTGTGACAGATAAATGGATGTGTACATTCCAATTCAGCTTTCTGCCGTAGGTGTGAAGTGCACAGAACACGCCGATATCAATATCCAGTTGCTTTGCCCATCCTAAGAAGATTTTGGCTGCACAACTAAAGAGATGATTGAGAAGAAAACGATTATCCCGAAAGATAGGCCACAGCGTGTGTGGGAGCGTCAACGTTACGTGTTGATACTCACACTCAGGAAAAACATGTTGTTGCTTTCGTATCCACCGCTCTGTGGCTTTTATGCCACAACTGCTGCAAAAGCGAGATTTACACGTCTGGTGAATGTATTTGTGATGAGTGCAGTTGTCATGGCTGCATCGATACTCTTTAGAGCCAAAAGCGGCGGTACTGCAAGCGAGCATCTTGGTGACGTTTTCAATGACGACGGTTCGGAGTGTTTCCCGATGTTTATTGAGATAGTTCAGCCAATTATCGTTGGCATTGAAGAGTTGTTTGATAGGCTTATTCGGAAACATGACCTATAGGATAAACGATTCATGCAAAGCGACCTAGTCGGTTGAGTCTCTTTGTTTTCGGACGTAGGCCGCTCAGGCGACACCGTCGCCGGTTCTTTGGAACCACAAGGGCCATCAAGTTTAGAACGATTAACTACAATTAATACCTCAACATATCAACACGCAGAACAAGGAAGGTGGTCTTTAAATGCACCTGCTTATTTTGGCTATCTTACGTATCAATCTAATCTGAAAGCAGAACAAGAAAATAAACATGCAAGAAATGCATTTTGGGTAGCTATAGCGACAATGGTTATTTCTATTATCGCTATATTTTTTAACTTGATCGCTTACCAAGAATAGCTCGTGAAAGGGCTGCGTTGTGGGGAAGGCTTGAGTTGGGCGTTACCCTTCGGGCAAGGCTTTTCGCTGGTATCTTTCACCTATGGCCTAAGACTGACATCACCCTGGTGTGTCACTGCGTGCCGCCCCAGAATGTGCCTCTCTACAGACCCTATTTAAAAAGATATCGCTGGGCGGCACTCCGCTGCAATCCTGAACGCCTGCGCTACTGCGTAGCTGTGCGGGGCGGCCTTCCGCCTCGTCGTGCCTCCTCGTTGCCTTTCACCATCTGAACTCAAGTGTGAGTAATGACCTTGATTCACTAGCAGGCTTATTTGCCCTGACTCGCATCACAACGCTTTCTGCTCTTCCTTCTAGATATCTCATCACAGAACCTGTTTTACAAGGGTATATGAACGCTACGCGCCCTTGTAAAGCAGAACCCTGTAATGAGCTAAAGAAGTCAGGCGACAAGCGAAGTGATACTCAAACAACAAGGGGCAAAAGCCATGCTAGTGAATCCACCTCAAACTCACACTAACGTTCAAATCGCGACCAACGTATCGACGTTGGGCTCTCAGGCAACTGCACAAAATGATCCCTCTAAGAGCAAAGAGAAGCAGGATTTTTTAACCTCGTTTAAGGCTGGCAAATTGCGTAAAAATGCTAAGGCCAAAATTACTAAGTTGTTGGAGCTTGCGGATTCGTTGATCTTAAAAACTCAATCAATGGGTATGGATGATTGCTTTAGAAGTAATCAGCCTGTCACGATGGATAAAGCGGAATTTTGGGATTGGTACGAAAAGAACTACAGCGACATGGTTATTTTATTAACTGTCCATGACGGGGTTCTGGTGAAGGCTACGGTATGTGATTGTATCTACCATTTTTCTAATGATGTCGTCATGACTTTTTCATTGGATTCACGAGGCGAGGACACCGCTATTTTTGAGAATGATCCCCTTGACGCTGAGGAAAGCGAAGAGGTGAAAGAATCCGTTTTATTAACGTCGTTCGATAAATACGAACACTTAAAAAAAACGGCCGTCGTGAAGCAAGTTGTCATTGATTGGAGTGAATCAAATCTATTCTCTGATAGTGATGCGTATACGCTAGACGATTACAACACCAAAGCAACCCAAGAAGCGAGGGAAGTCGGTCGCAACAAGGGGTACAGTAAGACGATGATGTATATCGAGTTTGAGAATGGTGATTTGGAGCGATTCAGACATGATATTGATGCAGACTACCCTACGTTAAATCATTACTACGCTGCTGTGGGTGACATTAAACTCATTGCACTGTCTAAAGTGCGCTTTACGTTTGAGCAAGTGACAAAGGCGTTAATTGACGGCTACCTGTCACCGCTTAACCGTGATGAAAAAAAACCAACACCACCGACCCAAGATAACACCCGTAAAGTCGTAGCTCTAGGGGACTATCAAGAGCGACAAGAAACGAAGCGTGAGCGATTAGAAGATCGCGCCGCTAAAGCGGAATCGGTGTCTAATGAGCGGTTTAATACTGCGAGTACATTAGGGAAAATGTTGCCGTTCGGTCAGCCAATCCTTGTTGGTCATCATTCAGAAGCGAAGCACCGTAGACACGCGGAGAGCATCAATACAAATATGCGAAAAAGCGTAGAAGCTCAGGATAAAGCGGAATATCTCAGCCGTCGCGCTGATAGTGTTGGCTCTGCTGGTATCGCGTCAGACGACCCCGAAGCGGTCGGTAAGCTCAAGGAAAAGTTAGAGGCTCGCGTTAAATCTCAAGAATTGATGAAAGCCGTAAATAAAGTGGTTCGTGCTCCCCACATGAGCGAAGAAGATAAGATCGAATTCTTAGTTAAGACGCATGGGCAAACCGAAGAAAAAGCGAAAAATTTGTTAAAACCTGACGCATGGGGAGGGCTAGGCTTTGCCAGTTATGCCCTTAAAAATAATAATGCAATGATCCGCACGATAAACAAACGACTCGTTGAATTGGTGTCGTTACACAATGAGGAGCCGTTACAGGAGAGTGGTGAAAGCATGGGGACGGCTTGGGAGTTGTACGAGGAAGAGGGACGCATTAAGTTTTCTTTTGAGGGTATCCCAGACGAAGTTATTCGACAGAAATTAAAAAGTAATGGGTTTAAGTGGTCACGATACTCTAAAGCGTGGGTTCGTAAATTAACACCTAATGCCGTATCGGTGACAAAAAGACTCATCACTCTTCTGAATTAATCAAAAATATGAGTCATTCACTCGTATTCACACGTGAATGACTTCCATAACGTAATGCAGTAAACTCAAGATAATTAAATAGGGTATCTACTATGTCTGAATCAAGCAAAGTTACATTAAGCGTTGAAGAGTTGATCAACTTAACTGCCCATGCTGCCACTCAAGAGCAGTTAAACGATACGCGTAAAGAACTCGACCAAAAAATCGAAACGGTTCGCCATGAAGTTCAAGATGTTCGTCATGAAGTTCAAGATGTCCGTAATGATCTTACAGATAAGATTGATTCCATTAAAAACCTCATTATTGCAACCGCTTTCGCGATGATTGCGACTGTAGCCGGTGCAGCCTTTTGGCTTGGTAATAATATCAACGTTTAATAGTCAAACATATTGCCTTAAATGCCTCTTATCCTAGAGGCATTTTTTGTCCTCGTTATGCCCTCGATCGCTTCAACACTCGCGCTAAAAGAAGTTGAGCCAAAGGCTCGACCGCAAGCGGTCGTTAAAACGGCTCTCAGTGCCACTCTGCGCCCATTTACTCAATGTCTGATTATGCTGCTTTGTCTTCGTGTTATTTTGTGCATTTGTGGCTTATAGGGATTGATAGGCGTCTTTTTTATCATCATGGTTTAAGGTCGATTTGAAGGGCTACGTTGTGGTGAAGGCTTGAGTTGGGCGTTACCCTTCGGGCAAGGCTTTTCGCTGGTATCTTTCATCTATGGCCTAAGAGTGACATCACCCTGATGAGTTACTGCGTGCCGCCCCAGGATGTGTCTCTCTACAGCCCCTATCTAAAAGGATATCGCTGCAATCCTGAACGCCTACGCTACTGCGTAGCTGTGCGGGGCGGCCTTCCGCCTCGTCGTGCCTCCTCGTTGCCTTTCACTGCCTGACATTAAGTTCGAGTAAGGGCTGGTTTTTTTATGCGCCGATTTTCCTTTCTACTCGCATCACGTTACGGACTCGCAAGCTGTTTTACCTTCTCTCAACACAACCTGCCTTGCAAGGGAGGCTTCGCGCTGTATCCCTAGAGCAGCAAGCTGCTAAGGGCTACTAGCCCCTTGTCAAATCAGAATGATGTTGCGAGTGCGGACAGCTAAGCGGCTCCGAAAAGTGATACTCAAACAAAAAGGAAACTCCTCATGGCGCAACAAAACTCAACCCTAACTCTCCCTAAAACGCCAAACAGCGACCAACGTTTCGCCGTTGGGCACGAAAGCTCACCAAAAAATGATTCCTCTTTAGTGTTGCACTCTGATTGTGAATATCAGGATGCAAAGCTGGAATTGGCTTTCCTTGAAGATAAAGACAATGAAATGACGGCTTTTTATGTTCGTGCTGCGGATTTATCGAACGCCATTAAACGCTACGAAAACCAAGGGTTTTCTATTGCACAGGGGAGCCATATCTCTATAGAGGAATTGAAAAACGCAGGATTTACGATGTGCGAGGGGCAGTTCTATCCGTCCACACTCTCAAAAGTCCGCTTTCAAATATTGCGACATTTTCAACTTGGTTCATTAAACGACAATTTTATCGTCATGGATGTATCAACATCGTCAGAAAAATTGTTTTCGTTCGACCTTTGCCCGTTTTGATTGGCTTTTTCATCACGACATAAGGAACAGATAAGCATGAAATATCTATCACACTACATGAATGACAAACAAACCCTTGTCTTTGATGAGCTAGGCGCGTTCTTCGCCTTTTCTAATGAGCAATTCGCAGCAGCCAAAAAAGAGGGGATCAAATACGTGTCGCTAGGTTTTGGCATGATCGTACCAGAGAGTAATGCGAGTGCTTTGATTGAAAAATTGGATGAGATCCAAAAGGAAGCGATCGCACAAGATATTGCTGAAAATGGCATCAAAGCGATCATTCGTCGTGAGCTATTCAATCACGAGTGTTTCTATAGCAATGACGTAAGCGACTGTGTTGAAAAACTCACCGGCTACAACGTTTCATACGATGAGGTTTACGAGGTGTTTAACCACATTCGTCAAACTGAAGATGTGTATTAAGCACCTATAAAAACGCCTAGATATTTACGCAACAAATATCTAGGCGGTGTCCATTAAATACCTATAGGAAAGACTTATAATGAACGAGCTAAATATTATCCCAACCGAAGAAAAAACGAAAGTACAAAATTACGTTTGTACAGCGTAGCCATTTGATTTAGGCAAGGTGGTGCTCACGCAAGGTATAGACGATTTATTACGTGAAAATATCGGAGCCAGTCTACGTATCTGTTTAATACGTCACCAAAATGGTGATTGGGGAAATGTGCCCCTTGACGATAAAATAGAAAACGACAAGGCAAGCCGAAAAGGAAGAAGAATTATGTCAGAGTATCTATTTTGTGAAAATGTAATTTGGATCATTACCGAATGGGATCGCAGCGTAACCACGGTATTACTACCACATGAATACTAATCACGATTTCAATTAAAACCAAATCCAGTCAATGACTGGATTTTTTGCGTTTGATTTTCTGATTGGTCGTTTAGGTTTTAAAAAACGACTCGCACTTGTTTATAATAAACGATGAGGCTAAAGTTATTATAGGTACGATATGAATAAGTGCTCGTTTTTGCGCTGTATTTTTCTTTGTCATCCGACTATAACCTTTATTTTTTTCTGTCAATACTGTGGAACCACCACAATAATAATAAGATCGTTTTTATTTTCGAGTCATTAAGGTCTAGCAGGGTGAAGGGTATTTTTTGATGTGGTGAATGTTGAATATATCTTTAGGGTTCTACTATGCTGATATAGTGTCTCTTACTCACTGCGTGAGCGCGTTCTCTACTCGTCGCACAGCTCCTCATGGTAAACTGATTTTAGTTTATCTTATTTATTAACAATATTTATTGTGGTTATATAGTGAAAATAAAAACAATCTTCGTTTTTCTCATTCCATTCCAAGCGTCTGCTTTTTGTTTTGATGAAGCAGGATATCATTATAATGTCTCTCCAAACTTACTCAGAGCGATTGCACGCGTTGAAAGTAACTTAAACCCTAATGCTATCAATGAAAATAAAAATAGCCGTGGTGAAGTGGTGAGCCGTGATTATGGGCTGATGCAAATTAATTCGAGTTGGTTCAAAAAGCTTTCGGATTTTAATGTGAATGACCAGAATATCTATGAGCCGTGTTTTAACGTGTCATTAGGTGCATGGGTATTAAGTTCTAACTTTTCCAGTCATGGCTATAACTGGAACAGCATAGGCGCATATAATGCGGGTTTCTCCAAACGTACCGAAACCGCCAGAAAAATATACATCCAAAAAGTCCAATCGGTTTATTATTCCGAAAAAGTTAAATAACCATCACTGCACTGTTATGGTGCAATGATGGTTGTCCTTTTCTCTTCCTTCCCTCTCTTCGCTCCTACGTCTGACCCTTCTTGTAGCTCTCTATTCAGTCGCCATAGAGCCGGCTTTTTATCTTTCCTTGGTCAAATTTTCTCAAGTTAACCCACCTCAAGCTGATGAAGCTACCCTGACCTTTTACTTTCTCTGAAAGTCACCACACCCTACGGCACATTGATTTCAATGTGAATGGTTGTCTGTGAAAAACATAAAGGCAATAAAAACAATGACTTATGGGTATTTATGAGAGTAAAGTAGAGCGTAAAAAAATTTTCAAAATTTCAACTAATTAGCCGCTGAAATCGTATTTAAAAATGTGCTAAATGTATTTAATCTCCATTTAACCTATGCATGGTAAGGTTTGTAGGCTGTTTGATTTGAAAGTGAGTGTATTTGTATTTAATTTCAATTTAGCCCTTTTTTAGAAAGGTTTGTGAGCGATTGTGATATTGTGGTAATATGGTATTGTATTTGAATATACATTAAATCGTATTAACACATTTGGGTGGGAGAAAATCTAAAAATGGCGAGAAGCACAGTATTACAAGCCACAATCAAAGGGCCGCTAGAGCAAGATTTTCGCAAGTTTAAAAAGAGAGAGGGGTTGACTGATGCAGATGCGGTTCGTCAGCTTTTGACATTGGCGCTACGTATCAAACTGAATGACAGTGATGATGAAAGGCCGTCGAACCGTGAGCTGATGGAAGAGATTTACCGCGTAGTAAGAGGTAGCTCTGCCATTGGTGAAGTTATTCATGGACAAACCTTTGATGGTGAAAAACTATATAGAGATCAAAAAGACTCAAAGCCTGTCCGTCAGCAAGTTAAGGCGGACATTGAGAAAAAAGTAGAGGCCTATCTTTCAGGCGAAAAAAAAGGGTAGCCACTGGCTACCCTTTTATTATCGCTCTAACTCTCTTTCGATTTCTCTGTCTTCCCAATGGCTCTCTTTCTCTGATTGATTAAATTCCATCTCTTGTTGAGGTGAATATTCTTTTGGCTCAAAGTGGTCGAGTGATTGGCTGTCAGTCTCTTTTTTCTCATTGTAGTTGAGGGTGTCTAATTCGCTCTCTTGATGAGAAATATGTGGCTCACTTAATTCTACGTTATGTGCGCTGTTATCCCTCTCTAGTTTGTCAATGCACGATTTAATATCTTCTTTAAGGTTATCGTCTGACATGAATTGAATGTCTCGACCGTTAAAGTTCTCGATGATTTTCTCAATGTTATTTGGGTTTAAATCGTGGTTGCCTTGATTTAATACAATAATGATGTTCTGTCTCAGTTCATCGGTGGAGATGTTTTGAATGTCGTTCTTATGATTGACATTGATAATGTCAATCTGCCCTTGGGTTTGGTCTCGAATTAAAAATGAGTTTTCAATTGAGGTGCTGATAATAGTGGTGTTTAAATTCTCTCCTTGATGGAATTGTGTTAATTGTTTGGACTTTGTGCCTAGGGTTCTTGGGTTAATGTCTAAGGAGGTATCTTTATTGCCTTGAGTGTCTAAATAGGTCACTTCAATGGCTTTGGTTTCACCTTCTTTATTGTGGATGTTGGTTAACATCGCAGGATGAAGAGATCTATCTTCGGATGAATAGACCGCTGGGTGGAACTTAACCTGGTTATTTTCAATGTTATTGACACCGAGCTTGTTTAAGTACGTTTGGGCCAACGTGTTATCCATCGGTAAGCTTTGATTGATATAATTTTTAGCCCGTTCTTCAAACTGCGCAATATGCCTTGGGGTGGTGCTCAGTAATTTGTCGTGTTTACTGTTTTCCTCTAGTTGATATTTATCTGGCTCATTGAGCATCTTGTGCGCTTCATTCATCGCGGCTTTATAATTCATTTCCTTATGGCTCATGATTAGGTTAATCAATGCGCCTTTTTCGCCTGTGGTGTAGTCTTTAAAATAACCACGATATTCTCCGGTTAAGGTCACTTTAATGGCCGATTTACCAATACCAAAGGTTAAATAATCCCGGTCTGACTTGGATTGATTTGGCTGGCCTAATAACTGAATGGCGAGACTTTCGGTGTATTTGGGTAGTTGTGTGTTGATGTGCTCCCTAAATGTGTTGTAGTCAAAATCACCACTTTTATTTTGGAACCGGACGTCCTCATGAGGCAGAGCATTACGGTTAAAGTAGGTGGTGTCTTTGGGTGGGATTTGGTTAATAGTTTCTATCGCACTGGCTTTATGACTCTCTTTGGATAACCAGCTTTTGACCAGTTGTTTGGTGTTGTCGGTATAGAGCCGAACATGCTGACTGGCACGCGTCACATCGATACCAGCACGTCTTAGGTTGGTCAATGCGCCTTTGCTTTGTATCGCGCTAATGACGTGTTGATAGGTGGAGCCTTGCGCCATGTCTGCGGTCCGACTGTAAGCGTAGTCCCAGTGCCCGTCTTTAAGCGCATTAGGGTTAAGGTTGAGTGTTTGTCCTGTCTTAGATTGAGCGATAACATTGTCTGTTGTCGCTTGCGTGATGCGGTACTCCTCGTTGGCTTTAATGCCGCGCTCTTTATCGGTAAAGCGCGTGATGATTTTATCACCGGTTGAGAGTGGCTTTTCTGACGTAGAGAACAGGGTGGTGAAGCGGTGGTCACGGTTACGCGGTAAGAACGGCCTTGTCTTACCTGTACTCGCGTCTTGAAGTGTTACTACGCCATGCTCTGAATCCACGTGCGTAATGGTGGCGTATTCGCCGGGTTTAGTGCTCAGTATCAAGCCTTTTTGATACGGCATCATGGTGGTGAGCTCTTCCCCGGTCGCGCCGATTGAGCGTAGCCTCGTTGCGATGACGTTCTCTTTGCCTAACTCACTCTTTTTCATCAAGCCGACACGGATGTGTTCGGTGATGGTGTCTCGCTCCTGGTTGGTGTACGCAATAATCAGTGTGTTGTCTCGCGTGTCGGGGGTGCGCTCTAAATAGTCTTTGGCGACCACGTAAGGCAGTTTTTCTGTGGCGGTGAGCTGCGCTCTGCGTCGGTCTTTGTCGTTTTCATCCAGCGTAGAGATGACATGCTGGCGGTTGCCTTGAGTATCTGAGGCTTGCTGCTGGAGTTTGTCTAGGGCGCTGAGCGGCTGTTTATCAATGATGTTTTGCGCCGCATTAAGTAAGGTGTCGTTTTGCTGACGGATGATGTCGGTCATGTAAGCGGTATCGATGCGGCCTTGGCTTATGGCCAGCTCAAAGGGTTTACCGGCATTGAGTGATAAAAGCTGCTCTTTATCGCCCAATTTGGCTGTTTTGGACTGACTGTCATTGACCAGCTTTGTGAACTCATCGGCTTGCTTGTTGCTGACCATGGAGCTTTCATCGAGAAAGAACAAGGTGTGTTGGTAGTCGTTGGCATCGCGGTTTCCTTGTCGGATGTCAGAGAGCAAACTTTCCAGGGTTTGCGCTTTCACGCCTTTGCTTTCGAGCTCTGCTACCGCTGCGTGTGTGGGCGCAAGACCGATGACACTTTGCTCTGGTTGCTGGCTGGCTTCTTTGACTAACTGGATAAGTTCAATGTTGGATTCAAGCATGGTGGACTTACCTGTACCGGCTAACCCTTGGATGGCCACAAAGCTGTCCTTGGTGGTTGATATGAGGGTGATGGCGTCCTTTTGCCCTTGGGTTAGGCGAGGCTTGGTATCGAGAAAGTCTTGCACCTGCTTAGGCGTCGCAAAAGGCTGATGTTGGTCTTTACCATCATCGATGTTTTGCAAGATGCGCTTTTCAGTCTCCAGCGCCGCTTGTGTCGTCCAGCGTGTGCCGTCACTGTACTCTGCAGAGAGGGTGTCGCTTCGCTTAGTCAGCTCTGTTTCAACCTGCTCTTTGGTAATAGAGCCACCGGCTTCTTCAAAGGCGTAACGTACCGCTTCCACCACTAAGGCTTTTTGGCTAAACGCCGCTTCTCGCTCTGAGAGGTGGTTTAGGGCAAAGCTGACCGCTTTTTCGATGAGTGGGGCACTCTGCGCTTTGGCCAGTGCTGACAGCGCTTGACTGACATCCTGCTTTAGCAAATCTTGGGTGGCGTCATTTAGGTAGCGGTCGTTGGCGTTTTGCGTCTGCAGTACGCGCTCAATGGCTGACGGGGAAACCTGCTCTTTTTCAAGTGCGCTTTGGGCTTTGTCCGGTTTGTCGGTGAAGATATCAAGGCGCTCTGTTTTTTCGGTGAGGTCGTTTATCAGGGGCTTAGATAGGGTAAAGGCTTTGCCTGACAGTAAAGTATGAGCTTTTGGCTCAATATGGTGGGCGCCGTGAACGTAATCGTATTGCAGTGGCGCGTCTTTTAAGCTTTCTAAGTTTATGCGTTGCGTTTCCCCTTTGCTCTCAAGCGTGAGGCTTTCTCTGTCTATGTGAGTGACAAGGTAGCTTTGGTTCGCGTCCAAGCCAGCAGGGAAGTGTTTGCCTAATGTTCGAATGCGTTCGCCTTGGGCGATGTTGAGACTTTGCGGTTTGCTGATTTGCATCTTCATGCGCTTAAAGGCGCGACTGGACGGGTCAAAGGTGTGTGACTGTCCATCGCGTTTGCTGAGTGCGGTCATGGTGTTGCTCTCTTTATCGATACTGGCGATGACAAAGCTCTGAGGTTTGTTTTTCTCCCAGTGGGAGAGTGTCATGCCAGGTTTGTAGTGTTGGACGAGGGGTTGCTGCGCTTTAGAGAGGTGGTGAGGGGTTTGAGTGAATAGGGTGGTTTCGTGTCTGGCGAGGGCGCCGGTATTTTTGAGCTGGCCCCGTATCGCTTCGGTTAACCGCCGCTGCTCGACGCTGGAAGTGGCAATCACTTGCGTGCTGGCTTTATCGGGGAGGTCTGAGTACACCCGCGCTATCCTATCGGTGTCATTGTCATGCAGTTTCACGTTGGTGTTGCTGGCTCGCTTGCTAACCCAAGAATGACTCTCCACATTGCCTTTTTGATACAGCGAGATAGCGTTATTGGCTTTAAATCCCTGGCGGCTTGATACGCGGTTAAGCATCACTACTTTACTGCTCGATTGTTTGGCTTTATCGGTGAGCGCCAACAATTCATTGGCGCTCATCTTATGGGCGTCATCGATGAGCAAGACGTCTTTATTGGTCAGCGGCGTATCGCTTTGCAATAAGCTGTGGGTAGTGTGGCGCTGCTCTGGTGAAAAGAGCTGACCGACCCAGGCGCTGAGTGTTTGACTCTTGCGCTGGACGCTCTCCATACCCTCTGTCTTGGCTCTCACGCTTTGGGAGACCAATTGGACGCGTTTACCACTGTGATTGCCTACATTGAGTAGCTGCTGCGCAATATCTTGTGATGAGCCGTGTACATTGACCACATGGAACTGTTTGGTGGAGTGGTACAGCTCGGTCAAGATGCGCTGCTGGTTTTCAGAGATAGCGAGCTTGTTGAGCGTGTTGGATTCAACGTGGGTGCGCATGTGATGCGCCCGGGCTTGGGTGCTGTCGATAAGCGCTTGTTCATTATCAATTAAGCCTTTGGTGGTGTATTGCCCCTTTTGGCTGAGTCCTATCAAGTCGCCTTGTTTAATCATTTCATCCGCGACTTTTTTGATATCAATAGCGTTGAGTTGCACGCCGCCTTTGGTGAACTCTGAGGCGGTGAGTTCAATGATTTTTTCTAGGTGTAACGCGGTGCTGTATTGCCCTAGATGGTCAATGGCTCTGCTGATGACGGCTTGGGTTTCACCAAGTGGTGGGGTGTTTTGCGCTTCTTTCGCTTGTTGCGCCATGGTGACAAGCTCTGCGGGGTCATACCCTTGCTCTTTTACGGTGCTTTGCCACTGTTTGTTGAGGCTGTCACTGCTCTGGTAGGTTTTGCTTTTACGAGTATCGAGGTTGGCTACGTCTTTCGCCGCGCGCGAGTCAAAGCCTAAATCGAGTGTGCGTTGGTCAATTTGTTGTTTGCGAGTGGACGACGCATCAAGAATAGGCTGAGGGACACCGCTGATTTCGAACTGACCGTTGCCGACGCCTCGCGTGGAATAACCGAGGGTTTCTGCCTCTTTAGCTAATTGACTCTGGTACAAGATACCGTAGTATTTTTGGAAGTTGTAAATGCGCTCGCCAGTCCCGTTAATCACGCCCCCTTTTTGTTTTAGGCTGGATGCAAGCGTGCGAAGTTTTCCTTCTTGATCGCGCGTCATGTTAGCGGCTAGCGCGTGAGAGTGGACCTGTGGGTCGTTTTCACGACTGGTCTTGTGGCGTACGACTGCGAATATCATCGAGTCGGTGTTGTGAAACTCGCGCGCTCCCTCTTTGTTGATGGTAGTGAATTGTGCCACGTCTTTTTCGAGCTCTGTTAAGGCGAACTTCACTGCGTTATTGTGCGCTTCAATAAGTCGATTGTCGCCACTGACAAGCGCAAGAACACTGACGGTTTTAGGTGCAGAAAAGGTCAGGTCGAAGCCCGATTTATGATCATTTCGTTTCCCTTTAATGGTTTCACCACCCAGGTTGCCAGAGAGCACCGACTCTAGGGTGGCTTGCTCTACGGGTTTACCCGCCAGTCCCGCTTCGATGGCCAGCTTGCCATGCCAGAAGGTGTTTTCTCCCTGGTCTTTTTCCTTGAGGTAATAGTTATCGCCCACGTCTTTTTCTAAAGAGACGTCAGGTAGGTCTTTGGGGTTTTCTTCGCTGAGGTAATATTTGGCAGCGCCAGAAGCGGATTTCAATGGGCTAATAGAAAGCATGGGTATTGTCCTTGTGCAACGCAAATCGCCGCTAGCAGCAAAGCTGAGCGGTGTGGGGGGGAAGGGGAAAGTAGAATTAAAAACTGTGTGGTTACAAAATGATCCCAACACAAGCAAAGGAATTGCTAGCGGTTAACGTTCGTTCTTCGTGAATGATGACGCCATTTTCATCAATGTGAATGGATGTAATGCCCGCTTTAAATCGGTCTAACGCTACAAGTTCTTCATTGGTTAAATGCTTGCCATGAGTTAAGCATTCTAAATGGTTAAAGCTATATTCATCGGCGGCCATAGCGGGTTTCGAAGAGTCAGAATGCTTCATGCACTCATTGCCATAAAGCCAATCTTGAGCACACTCTATATTTGGCTCTAACTGGTAAGTCATGTGGTGGGTGACGCTTGCAAAAGAATGGGATTGGCTTGTCCATTTGTAGCTCACTTGAAAACAATCAACCTCATCAGGAATGACCGCGTACCAACCTCGACTTTTCGGCGATGTGTCTAAATACACAGACACGTAGCGTTTGTTTGGCCAAAAGCGCTTTGTTTTTAGCTTGCCGTTTGGTTTCGCCCAGTCGGGGCCTATAAACTCAAAATGAATGTCTGTTACCTTGTTGCTGGTCAACTCAGGTGTCAGAAATATTCTAGGTGTAAATTGAAGGTATCGCTCCTTGGGATATTGAGGCAAATGGATGTCGAGTTGGTGTTTAATGGCCGATTGGATTTCTGAGTGTGCTTGAATGTAGCATTCTGACCATTCAAGACTTTTTGCCGCCTCTATGGGTGACATGCCACGGGCATATAAATCGATATAAGGCGTCCAATCTATCTTGATGTATCGGTATGGGATTTTTTTGAGATGCGCTGCAAAAGCCTTAAACCATTCTTTCCATTGGTCGTCATATTCGTTGGTCATTTTTCCGTTCAGATAATTAAGACCTTTACGAGTAAAAGTTACGCATGTTTGCGTGTCGTTGAGTTCTAGGTACTCGCCTGAGATCAGCTGCTCTAATATGTCTCTGATTAGCATGCCAGAGTGTGGGTAAACATCCAAAGCGCGCTCTTTTGCTTGAGACTTGCTCAAGCTCATTCGCTTTTCTTTCATGTGCGCTAGGTACTGAGTGTTGATGTGGTCTACTTGGTAGTTTTTTGCTCTTGGCCATAGCCAATCTAAAAGGTCGCGGGCATAGGTCGTATTCGGCCCTAACTCTAACGTATAGGACGTTGGCGCTTTGGGTAGCGGTGGAAGTTCTTCTTCATTGCCATTCATGGCGCTGAGCTCTTCGGACGTTAAGTTTCTTAATATGACATGGGTAAAACCTTCAATATTGTCGATGTGCTCCCCTAAGCTGACTCTGACACTTTGGATGAAAGGAATGATGGATACTTGGTTAAATAGAATATTGTGAGTTGGCGCATGGTGAGTGACTGCTTGCGCTTTTAAGTCGTTCCAGTCGTCATAACCTGCCGCTTGAGCGCAAATCGATAACCATGTGTTTTTTTCGGCAGTGCTGCCCTGAATGATTTCAGCGAAGGTCAGTTGATCGAAAATAGCGTGTAATCGTTTTTTTAATCTTGGTAGATGGTCAGAATGAAAGGTGGCCTTATTTGACATGGTAATTCCTTGATGAATGGACGTAAAAAAGCCTTGCAATGGCAAGGCTTGAAATAGTGGTTGAGTGATTAGTCGAGGTGATAAGGCTCTAAGGTGTAGCCTCTATGGTGCGTGCGTTGGATTAGACTTTGTGCCGCTTTGTGGGTTAGTACGAGATGTCGCCAGTCGTTGCCGTCGAGCATATCAAGAACAAAGAGGGGTTCAGGTTGTTTGTCAGGTGGTGTGTTTTGGTGAGTGTTCGGTTTTTTTACTCGCGCGCTATGTTGGCGCTTGTGTTGGACTCTTGGTTTCATAATCACTTTCCATTGTTGGGGAAACAACGTAAGGCAAGAAAGAAAAGCGGCATAGATTAATATGCCGCTAGCTAAATAAATTGAAAAATGTGAGCTTTTCAAGATTAAGCTTAAAATTACACTGGAAGCAATGTGAGCAATGTTGTGTGAGTCATAGAGAGCTCCATGACTCACATCTAAATAATAATCATTATCATTTATATGTCAAGGCTATTATTCATACCAGAGTTTATTAAAAGCGCGCTCCTCTAAAATATCTTCAATTCGCCGCCTGGTTTCGGTTTCCTTTTTTTCTCGCTCAACGTGGCTGCGTGTAGAGTGTTTTGGTAAACAAAACGGCTCTTTCACGGGCTTATTGTCTTTCATTATCTTCCTCCGTTAAAGAAACAGTGAGTGTGATTAATGTACCTGGCTCTGGCGCTTCTATGTCGATGAACGCAACATAACCTTGCCAAATTCCATCAACTTTTTCAAAGTGTTGCAACGATGCATCAAAGTGCCAGTTAAAAAAGGCATCATCAATTTTCTTGAAGGGGAGTTTGCATTCGGGCACATTTTTCACGATAAAGTCGGCAACATCGAACTCGCCTGCAAAGGCGCACCCGCCACTTGAGTGTTTTTTAATAAATTCAATCTCTAAGGTAAGGTTTGACATGGTTTTTCCTTAATCGTTCGTTATTCATAAGCATCCGTGATTTCGATATCTTGAGATATCGCCGACTCTTCAAGCTCTTGCTGCGCGCGCTCTTGATGGTCACTGTCTGATTTGAGCTTTTCGGCCTCCTTGCTGGCTAACGCTTTGACCGTCTCACTTCGTTGTGCTTGTTGGATTTGGTCGGTTTCCAGCTTCATCTCTTCCGGCGTTTCAAACTGCTTGGCTTGAATTTCGGTGAGTGCGTTACGCTCTTCTTCGTTGAGGAGCATACCAGGGGCGACACACTCAAAGTAAATCGCTTTTTGATACGCCTTGGTCATGGCGGGTGAGGGGGTGTAATTACGTTTGATAAAAGCCGGTGTCACATTTCGCATTTTATCAAAGTGCAAATCCAGTTGAGTGATGAAGCTGCTGCCAGGTACGCGAAGGTAACATTGCAAATCATCCATGGCTTGGATTTCACTGCTAGAGACGACCGGACGAGTTACCGTCTGGTGGCCAATCGATACCCCGTCACGCAAAGCATTTGCACCGTAAGAAATGTTCTCTCTAGATACGTCCACCTCTTGCTCGCCTAAATCTTTTGATGAGATTTGCGCCATTTGCGCGGAGGGGGCGCGAAAGTAAAAACGTGAGTTGAGTAAGTCAAAAATGACGTCAGCGGTGTTTTTACCGTAGGTTTTTACGAGCTGAGCATAAGACTGGAGGCCAATCACATAACATCCCCCAAACTTACGCACTTCGGCAATGATGGTGTCCAGCTCAGGCAGTTTATGCAGACTTGGCATTTCATCCATAATCACCCAAATACGGCGGTCTTCATCGTCTTTGAGTCCCAAGATGGCGTTAGAAGCAATGGCAAGCCAAGTCGAAATCAAAGGACGTAGAGAGGCGTGTTGCTGCGCGTTACTCGATAAGAACAAAAAGCCTTTTTGTTTGTCGTCTTGTACCCAATCGGTGATAGAAAACGGTTTACGTTTGGGTTTTCCTTTGGCGTCTTTGTCATCCAATCCATCTAAAAAGCGTAGGCTCTTAATGTAAGTGGCGAGTACTGACTTAATGGAGATGGCCGTCTTTTTGATGTCTTTCGAGACCAGGGAAGCCGACTCTGTGCCTTGCAGGAAATTACCTAGGGTTTCAAGCTCAGACGTGAGTATCAAGCTGAGCAGCCTTGCGGTCGTGCAGGGCTTGTCATCTTGGCTCATGCGATACGCCGCACTCGAAAAGATAGTCCGGGCGGAATCGACCCAGAATGGGTCACCTTCGCCATGCTGCGGAATAAGGGCGCTGGCGATATTTTCAAAGTCAGGGGCTTCTTTTGCATCGCACCACACATCCCAATTGGCGCAGCGTTCATCGAAGGGATTGAGTAAGGTGTCTTGGCTAGGGTCAAAGAACTTACTGGTAAAGGTGCAGCCTTTATCGTAAATAATCGCTTTATCCCCACGTTTACGTATCCATCGCAGCAGTTTACGCAGCATGACGGATTTACCAGCCCCTGTGGTGCCGTCAATGAGCATGTGCTGAACTTCAAACTCACGCTTAAACAAGGCCAGCCCATCCACTTTAAAATCAGAAATCCGTCCGTTGCCTACGCCTTGCTTCTTGAGTTTCTTTGCCCGCTTTTTCAAATCGTTTGTGAGCACTTTGGGTTCGGCGTATTGGAATCCTCGAACGTGGAAGTCTTCACTTTGCTTTTCACCTTGTCGCTTAAAGAAACTCATGGCGAGCATCAAAATAGCAAAGGCAATACCAAGGGCAATCAAGAAGTTGATTTGTGTTTGGCGAATGACATTATCGTAGAGGTTGATGAGTTGGGTGTTTTCCAGCTGAGAGGCGAGCGTACCAACGTAGCGTTTTCCACTCCAGAAGGTGGTGACTTCACTGTTAAGGTCGTGCCCTAGGCTGGCATAGATATGGTTGCGCCAGTAGTAAAACACCGACCAAAGGGCGTTATCTGGGGCGCGTAGCCAAGTGAGAAATCCGGTTAAGGCAATCACCGCCCAAATAGCAGCGTAGACTAGGGTGTTGTTGACTTGGAAGAACATCCGAATGGAGTGAAAAGTAATTTGTCCACCACGGGTAAAGTGGTTGCCGGACGCGCGTTTAGGCCTAGGCATAATGGTTTCCTATAACGAGTGAGCGTGAAAGTGTTCTTTTATGTGCGTAACGAGAAAGGGGGTGATGTGTGTTTTTGGGTGGTGTTTTTGTCCTTTTATTTTTGAGCAATCAGAAGAATGGGAAAGGGTGATGTTTACTTGAAATTACATCAAAAACTAAAAATCCACCAAACCAATAGACGATGGAGAAATCAATAATCATCAGGCTTTTGATATACGAGAGCATTCTTTCATGCTCAGTGTTTTCAGTATGTTGAAGTGACAAACTTAAAAAAGAAAAAGCAATAAATGAAAGGATTGGGTGTGTGAAGATAATGCTAATGTTCGACCCAATAGGTAAGTTGTAGAAAAAACAAAGTATGGATATCAGTAACAATGCTATTTCTATGCTTTTAGCGTCTTTACGTGTCGGTTTCAGTGAGCTCCAAACTAAGGTGAGTGGCTGTATTGTCATGATAATAATCGCTTTAAACCGGGTGGCTGGCGTTGTTTTTCTTGCTTAGCTGCCTCAAACACCGCTTGATAAATCGTTTCAATATCTTCAAGCGATAGGTAGGTCGAAGGGCCAGCTCTTGAGCCCCACCGTGTTCTTGGTAGTGCTTCCCATATCGTGTCGTCATCGATGCCGAGTTTTCGGTAGTGCTCAATCAGTGCCACGTCGATGCACTCTCCTTGTTCATGACACTGGCTGCACCATGAAGTATCAGCAACCAAATAACCATAGTGCTTGAATAACCCTGGTGCGCAGTTATCACACACCTGACAAGGAAAGGCTTGTTGCTCAGGGTGGTTCATGGCTGTGAAAAATTCAGCAGGACCAAGGTGAACGCGAGTCATTGGCGATAAGTACGTTTTCAATAGTCGCTTGGCTTCTCTGCGGGAAAGGTTGAGCGGCTTAATGAGCGTTTTTAACTGATGTGTTTTACCTTTGTCGGCAAGCAAAGCCAAACCAATGTTCTGCTCATGACATTGGGTTAAAAAGGTATTGAGTTTGTCGTCTTGGGTTTCAGGGCGCTGAAATAAGAGCCTTTTGATGGCTGATAACCAGTTGATGGTAATGTTCATGGCATCGTTCCTTTAGGTAAGGACTTGAAAAAGGGCATTATTGTGATACGTTATATGAGCCCAGTTAATGAATTGATTAGATCCCTTGTTAGTTGACTGAGTATTCTTGAGAAGTACACTTAATCAAAAGCACCCTCTGTATGAGGGTGCTTTTTATTTCAGAAAGGCAAGAAAATGACGCTTTGGCGCTAAAGTGACGTTTTTCTAGCATTGGATGAAAATGTTCAGTAGGATAGCAAGGCTGCTTGGTGCTCATCGTACTGAAGGGTGCGTTCTTTTGGGAATAGGCGTGGGCAGTGACAGGCTGATATACATCGTCACAACCAAGCAGCAACCAACGCATTAGTATGAATAGAATAAGCAAGATTTAGCCAGCACGTTAACCCGTGCTGGTTTTTTTGTGCCTGAAATGAAAATAAGGCAGTAAATCAAACAAATGCTGACGCACTGCGTTTGTCGGGCTCACTCAACCTCTACATGCAAGCATATAGCAGGTAGAGCGACCCATGGTTTATCCAGCAAGGTTAAATGAGGTAGGTACAGTCGACCCGTGCTGACTCTTTTCTGAAATGAAGCGAGTGCTGAAAATCAAAAACCTCGAAAGTTCTATAAAAACTCACGAGGCTCTGAGGGGTATCTAAGCGGTAAAAATCTTAGTCGTATCGTTTGGACTGAGACTAATATTTCCAGCCGTTAAATTGCAACGATTTAGGGATTGGGCTGTAGCAAGGGTATTCAGTCTGTAAGCCGTAATTAATGACTGTGGCTGTATCTACACTAAAAGCGGCTGCATAATTCCCTTGTCTAAAACCTTCTGGATCGATCTTGGCCGTTTTATCTAACACCTTCCAGATGAGATCTACGATGAACTCAGGGTGGCGCCTTGGATCAAGTGTCATGGTGTCCTGCATGCAGAACCAGTTTCCACCACCTAGACGTTTTTGATTTGTGGCGCTTTTAAAGTATGCAGTATGTAAACCTTGTAAGTAAGCGTTTAAGCGCATCGACTCTACCGTGTCTGTCTCATCAATGTGCTGCAAGAAGTAGGGCAGTTTGGTGATGTTAGGTAGGTCTTGATAATAGGGTCTTTTAGTTATTACAGCCTGTTCGTACTGCTCGTGTATCTCGCTCAGCAGTTGAGTGAGCTCAGGCGAGTGGGTTTGAGCTTGCGCACTTGCACAGGTAAGCAGTAGCAACGATAAGATTTTTTTCATGGAAACACTCCTTTTAGATACCTGATCATAATACCAGTATTTAGGCGATACATAAAGTCCTTTTTATGCATCGCGATCAATACTACTTATTTGGGTTTTGAGTGTATCTTGGCGCAGCAGGGTACGCTTGATCCGAAGTGACGTATTCCGTCCTTTCGGGGCGAGCGATTTCCTTTTCGACTTGTGGCTTAATCGTCATTTCTATCATTGGCTCAGGCTTTTTAATGGGTTGCTGCGCTTGCGCTTGCTGATGTTGTACATTATCGGTAACGCCGTCAAAGCGCTCTTGGTTAAACAGTCCACCCGTTTCATTGGTGTGCAGCATCGCCGTGCGGGTCTCTGCCACGGTATCGACGGTGCTGTCCCATCCTTTCGCCATGGTGCTATTTTGCTCTGGTGAGAGGTTAAGCTGCCCTGTCGGTGTGGTGGCTTGGTGCGTTTGGTTCATTTTGCCTACAATTTTTGCTGTGTCCCCATCAAGTCCCGCCATGGTTGCAAACGCTTCCGTGCGAGTGAACTCTTGCCAAGACTTTTTAGCATCGGCAATATCTTCCGGCTTGCGGGCGGTCATGAGGCGTTGGACGTCTAGTTGTTCTAATTTTGCTGTATTTTCTAAGTAACCTTGGAAGGCGTCATTCGCATTCGCAGTAAAGCTGCCACCCCCAGATTCTAAACGCGTTTGGGTGTCGGAGAGGGCGTTCAAGTCCGATTGGCTTTGCATCACGCTAGCGCCAAGTGATTTGGTGTTGCTGGCGTTAATCGCAAAGTCATGCGCAAATTGCTCCACAGCGGTGCGGGTGTCTTTGTTGTCCACCTGCGTACCGGCACTGGTGACTGCGTTTGCTCCTTCGGTATACTGTTGCGTGGCTTGCTCAAGCTGCTGCTTTTGCTCACTGTTCATATTGCTGTAAGCGGTACGTTCATCGTCAGACCATTTCACGCCGCCACTGGCGTTGAAATTGAATAGCGATTTCCCTTTACCTGTGCCGACGCCACCCTCGAAGCCGCCATGGGCACTTTGCAAGTAAGCTTGGGATTGGTCTTTCGTCCAACCCGTTTGTTTGCTGACGTTGTCAACTGCTGTCTGCATGTCATTCATGCCTTGGCTGACTTGAGTGTTAAAGCCACTGGTACTGCCTTCACCGTAGCTGAGGTTTTTACCCACACTGTCATGCCAGCGGTCACTCAGCGCTGCGCCTGCCTGAATGCTTTGTCCCAGTTGGGTGCTGCTTTGCTCTAGGTTTTGCGCGGTGTGACTGCGGGCATTGGCCACACTCTCTTGCAGCATGGCCGACGTGTTGGTGTTGATGTTGCCGCGGCTGACCGTTTGGGTGCTGTCGTAGGTGGTGCGCCCATCGGGGTGTTGCGCGACCACCGTTCCATCTGCTTTTTGGGTGTAGGTGTGGCCTTGGTTGGCAACGGTGTTGGTATCAAACTTATTGGTGTTGGTGTTGTTCATGCTGTGGTTGTCAATCTGCATGCTGCCAAAGTCCAGATTACCGGTGGACGCTGCCGCGCTCGCTCTGGCATTGGTTGAGTTAATCATGCTTGATAGTTGGTAGTTCATGCTCGACATGACTTCTTGACCCCCTTTGAGGATACCCTTCGCTATCATAGGTACGCCTATCATCAAGATACCGGTCATCCAAGCAAAGCGGCTGTGAAGTTCATCGGCGGCGTTGGCGTTGGAGAGCACCAAACCGCCGAATTTACCGGAGACATCCGTTGACAGGGATTCCAACCCCCAAAGCTGAAAGCCATTGATGATGGCAAAGAGTGCCGGCCATGTGGCTAAAAAGGCAAACGTCCCAAAATAGTTTTTGAGCACCATCATGGTTAAGCCAGGAATGACCGCGGCCCCGGCAACAAAGAACCCTAAGCACGCAAAGAGCATGAACATCATCGTATGGAGCATCGGTAAGTATTCTCTGGCCATTAAGCCTAATGACGCCCACATCGAGGTGGTTTGCAGTTTGTTGGTGGTATAAGCGTAATTGAGCGCCGCTTGCGTCGGGTCAAGGCTATCAAGATTGTAGCGTAGCTCGTTCATCAACATGTTTTGTTTGATGGTGCTGGACGCGCTGGTACTGATCCTAAAAAACTTGTCGTAGCTGCGGGTGAGTGACTGCACCACTTGCGGCTTAAAGCGGTCTGCGTCTTTGCCAAGCAGTTGATGCGCTAACAAGCTCATGTTTTTATTGGCGGCATCATTAAAGCGCTGCTTGATGATAGGGTAAGCCTCTTTACATCGTTTGTAGGTGCTTCGGCCGCCGCCTTCATCAAGGAACAACGCGCGCAGTGGGCTTTGTCGAATGCCATCGAGGAATACAAAAATATCAGGGGCGTTGAAAAGGGCATCCCATGTGTATTTTCCATTGATTCTGACATCCCCAATCATGCAGTTATGGAAATAGTCTCGCCAGAGTTTTTGTAGCGACAACTCATTGATTTTGGATTGTCTTGAGAGTTGGTAAAGCTCTGAGCCAAACAGCATCCCCGTACGACCGTATCGCTCATCATCCGAGGTGGTGAAAATGGCTTCCACCCCTTCCGCCATCCCCACCATGATAGATGAGAAAAAGTACGTCGGCACTGCCACAAGGTAAGGGACGTTGTCCACCTTATAAGCCTTACCCGGTTGCGTCTTATCAATGATGAGCATGTCGGCTTTCATGTTGATAAGAAATAAGGGGACGGCGAAGAACACCACCATCCATTTGATGAGGTCTTTGGGGTTACGTGACAGCATGAAGATAAACAAACTGGTGACAAGCCCCAGCATCATGCACATCTGCAAGTAATCCCCAAAGGTATTGGTTCTGAAAAAAGTGGCCAGCGCATTAAAGGCTTTGTTGACCACTTCGCCGGAAGTGTAAGTGTAATATTCGAGTATCATAGGTCAGTTCCCATAAGCTTGCGCGGGTTTGGTGGTTGTGCTGATTTCTTTTGTGCTTTGCTGCGCGGTCTTTCTTTGCGAGTCAATCAGTTGATTGCGGTTGTTGAGCGCTTCAATGGCTTTATCGGCCAGACCGGCAGTAAAGCGTTTGGCGTTATCGATATCACGCGTGATGAGGATGATGTCATCGTGGCTGTTGTTGGTGTTGGCCAGCGATTGGCTGGCAACATTTAACATGCTCACGAGGTATTGATTCAGCAGCTCCACCGCTATCATTCGTGAATAGCTGTTGGTGTCGGGCGTTTGATTGGCGGATAAGTCGTCAATAAAGAACTTGAGTACCGGTGTTTGAGTCAGCTCCAGAAACCCCTCTTGCTTGGCCGTGAGTTTTTGGTCGGTGGCTATCTTTTGCAGTATCGATTCCAGTTGTTTGCGTATCTGGTTTTGTATGCCGTTCGTTTGAGTGATGGATAAGTGATTGCGCTTGGTAACGGTAATGCACGCCTTGGGGTCTGTACTGCGGCACTGATACACGTCAGCCTTACCCCCTTCGAGCAAGATGTTGACGAGGTTATTGTTGTCGGTCAAAAGGCTAGGGTAGTAACGAGGGTTACCGTTAGCATCGTACACGTAAGTCCCTGACAAGCTCATCATAAACTGCGCCAGATTTTTGTCGGCTGACAAAAAAGCGTTGTTCATAATCGCAGACCACACCACGTTATGATTGGTTTGGGTGATGTCTTTCAGTGCAGAATCATTCTTGGCGTTCGCAAGCTGACCGGCGGCTTTGCCTCCTGCGCCACATTCATGTTGCGCTTCAACCCAATCCGAGAACGCGTTGTTTTGTGTGCCGAGCGTCGCGCAGACGTGTTTTTTGGTGGCAGGGGCAGCAAAGGCGGCCAATCCACCGATAGAGGCTTGCGCGGCTTCGCAAGAGTTCACCGACTGGTTGAGGTACTTGTCGGCAATGGCTTGCAGATTGTCGAGGTTTTGTTTGAGCTGCGGCGCCCAGGTTTGCAGGGCTAGATTGACAATAAAGGGCGGAGCATTATGAATGATGGCTTTGCCCAGTTTCACCAGTTGGTCTGAGCTGATGTGTGAAAACCCGCCCATGAACATATCAATGCCAGAGCACCCTGCACTGATGGAGGGAACCGTGGCGCTGACCAATTGTGCATCGACAATTTTGTTGCGCACAAACAAGCTGCCTCCGGTGTAGTAGTTTGCCGACTGCCCTTGGTAAGCGGTCGGATTTGAGACATTGGCGTTGTACCCTGAGTTGTCAAAAAAACGCGCCAGCGAGTTATTGGTGTCGGCGTGGCTTACGCTTGATAAGCTGATGAGAAACAAAGGAATAACGCACTTATGCACCGAAACGGTGGATAAGTGGTGGGAAAGTGAGCGTTTCATCGAAGAGCCTCCTGCACGCGCGGATCGCTTAAGGCTTGTTGGATACTTTGGGCGAGCGTGCTTTCTGGTACGTCCCCAATGCTCAAGCGTGAGAACTTACGGCTATTGACGTTCATTAAAAAGGTCGCGGGCATGACGGCTTTACCGTTGCTTGGGAAAAAAGTCCTGCCTATCTCTGGTGTGACAGGAATAGGCACTTCAAAGCCAGCAATCCCCACGCCATCCACAGAGAAGGCGTAAACCGGTAATTGAAATTTCTCACCAAGGCGAGTGATTTTAGGCGCGGTCTTATGGCAGTATGGACACGTGCTTTCGAAAAAGAACGCGAGGGCGTATTGGTTTTGCATGGCCGCGTGTGCGCTTGTGGTTAACAGAGTTAAACTAAGCAATAATATCCGGAAAAAGGGCATGATGCCTCCAAATAGAGTGAATTAACGTAATGGATGAAGTCAGAAATTTAATGGTGAATAACCCTGTAGGGTGGTTTTTCTTCGCAGCGCTAGTGATGGTTGCCGTATTTTTGTGGTTTTGCATCGATTGAGTGACTTTAAAAATTCGATTGCTTAAAGTTGGTGGCGACATTGTAGAAGCGACCCACTAAATCATTTTGACTTATCCAGCCATACGCCAGTGGCTTCATCTCTCCAGTGCTTGGGTGCACTAAAATCAATGCAGGTGTAAAAGGCACTGAGACTTTGCCTTGGTTATGGCGGTTTTTTTTGAGGTTAGTGATGAAAGTATCATCATTGCTGATACCCAATAACTCAAAATGGTATTGGTCAGCAAACGCTTGGATGGACGGGGCGAGTTGTTGGCTGAGTGTATCTTTACCTTCATAGACAAAGAAAAACCCCCATCCGTCTTGTTTCATCTTTTCAACCGCGTCGGTTTTCTTCTTATCCTCCAGTTCTAAATACACCTGTCTTGCGGCTTGCTCCGTCGGGTGGTCTTTGGTGTAAGAGAACTCAGGTCTTTCGAGCAGCAGCGCTTTAAAAGTCATGCCTAATTGGTCGGTTTGGTCTGTGATAAAGTGATTTAACGCTAAAAACTTAGCGAGCTTGTCTTTATCTTTGGGATGAATGGCGGCGTCGTTTTGCGCTTCAATATGCGCAGAGTGAAACCAGTCCATCTGTTCGGTGGCCGATAAGGTTCTAGGCGGTGACACAGTGGTTTGGGTATTGCTTGGCAGCGGCTTGGGTTTGGGCGTTTTGGGTGCTTGTCTTGGCTCGTTGTACCATCGCCACCCTGGAGGGGCGTCATTGGCGAGAGCAGAAGGTAGAGGGGCAAGCAGCGTTAGGGTAATGACGTAAAGCAGAGATTTTTTCATCATCATAGGCCTTGGTTAAATAAAGCGAAGTGACTAAGAGGTTAAGCATTTGGGTCTCTCACGTAGGCGGTGCATCTGATGTGGCGATGGGTTGCGTAGCGTGAGTAAGTATTGAAGGTATTCATCATGGAGCAAAGCGTGGTGTTTAGACCATACGCCTTGCTCACTGCTAAAGTAGTGAGTCTGATTTTCAATGTTTTCTATCAGCTCTCGATACTCATCCAGCCTTTTAGTGATATCGGGATAACGGTCAAGTTGTTTGGTGAATATCACATCGTTTGGAATGAGCCGTAAGAGAGTAAAGGTACGCAGTAAAAAGGTTTGCAGGGGTTTGATAAACATAATCATAGACCTTGATGAAATGCGGCAGAGTGTTTAAGTAATGGGTGACAGTGCGCTTATGGCTTTTCCTACAATTTGCGGTGATTGGCAGAATTGAGGTTTGAATCTTTCGTTATCGCAAAGTAACCAGAATCCTTGTTTTTCTTCATCCCACTGCAATCGTCTAAATATCCGACCTTGCGAGCTATCCAAGCAATAAATGCCGTTAGGTAGGTGGCTATCTGGTGTGAGTTTTTCAAGAACTACCGGCGTATTGATAGATAGCGTTGGGCTCATCGCATCGTCTAAGCAAAGTTCGACGCATTGGTTGGATTGAAGCCAGTGGTTATCGGTGTAGTTCTGGCCGGTTAATAACCAAAGGATATCTTCATTGGCCAGTTGCGCTATGGCGATTAAGTCGTGAATGCCAGGAGTGCTTTTGCCATTTACATAGTTGTTGATGCTGACAAATGAGCCTGCACCTTTCCAAGCTTTCGCAAAGGCTCGTTGCGACATGGGAGCAATGGCAATGCGAAGTCGTTCACCAAGTCCGCAGATTTGCTCCTTTATTTTGGGATTAAATTCTCTTTTTCGAGTCTCTAGATTGTTCATGGTCTACTTTATCTTCACATTGATTGTGTTTATTTAATCAGGCTTAGTTTGGTGCGCTGAATCTTTGTTGCACTCATTGGTCATCTGTCTTGAGCGTTTGCCATATTTCGCTTTGATGTGATCGCAAACGCTAAATAAGCTGGTTACAAATAAACTGAAAATCACCAAACTCAAATAAAGTAGCCCTATCTGCTCTCTTTCTCGCTGTGTGGTCACACGTGCAGAGTCGGCTATTGAGGTGGTTTTTACTTCCGAATTTGGACAAGGGTTGGCGTGACCTACGATGCTTGCTCTATCAATCGGCGTTCCATCGGTGCATTCAAAAATACGTATCTGCCCTTTCTCGGCTTTGCCTAGCCACGCAGCTTGTGTTACTGCGGTGACTATTCTTTGGTTGTGATTAAAATGACTGTCAGTTGCTAAAACATAGGCAGCGATGACAAGCAGTAATACCGCGGGCGTTTGAATGAGGTGGTTAACAAGTAGTGATAGTGTGGAGCGGTGGCGCTGGATAAAGTTTTTCATGTGATTTCCTTTTTAGTTGTGAGGGTGTTCGTTATCTTGATTTTTATGGTTTCCCGCTCGCACGTAGGAAGTCGGCATTGCGTTAAAACGTGTCTGCAGCGTTGAGTGCATGACTTTCATTGCGACATAGAAGAGTAGACCGTACAGCGTAATATTCATGCTAAGCTGCCAAGTGTTTGTCATGGCGGAGTGAAGCGAAGCAAGAGACATCGCGTCCAATTGCTCTGGTGTCAGCGTTGTGATGTGGATGGCCAAGAGGCAAGTAAAAATCGAGGCCAGCAGTGCAAGCATCAGCGCAGCGATGTGCATTAGGCTGATGGCTTGCTGCAGGGCGTGAGTCAGTTGGTGAGTACGTTTGGGTGTCATGGTGTGTGTCCTTTTGTCTCGAATCGTTTGTTATCCCCCCGTGGCACTTTGAAGGCGTTTTTTGATTTCATCAAAGTTGGGGAGGTTGGTGTTGGCGTGCATGTCTGGATAGAACTCTTTAAAATCAATGTATTCAAAGTTAATTTGTCCTAGCTCTTCGGGCGTAATGGCGGCGCAGGTGGGGTTTTTGGCACTGCCCAATCGTTTACCCAGTTGTTGAATAGAGCCTTGCTCTTGGATGATTTTAGCAAGCTTATTGTCGTAAACGCAGTAACTGCGTTTTTTACGGGTGCAAACTCCGAGCACTTTCTTGGCGCAGTATTGCCCCACGTACAGGGTTAAGCCTTTCTCTTTGGCTTCACCGAGCGCTTCTTCCGCTTCGCTGCATTTTGCTCCTAAGCCTTGCCCCCATCCTGAGTCTTTACAGCAGTCATTAAAGCCTGCAAGTTTTTTGCTGCATTGCATTGGCTTACCCGTGAATATTTTGGGTGGGTCGCCGATGTCTTTCACCGCCTCGGCAAGCCCTGCGAGCGCGGCGACGGATTTATCAAAGTTGCCGTTAAGTTTGGGCTCGGGCACGTAGCACTCTCCATCAAGACAGAAAGATTGCTCACCACACTGCATGCTCGTGGCTCTGCAGGTCTTCTCAATACAGTTTTTCGTGACTTCATGCTCGATGCACACCCCGTTTTGTTTGAGGCTGCAATGAGTGCTCACGGTTTTGCATTGGCTTGGTAACGATTGGCAGGTATCAGCCATTTCACACTGGTAAAGTGTCTGGTATTTCCAACAATCCAGCGTGATATCCACGCCATCAATATTGCGTGTTTCTTTTCCTTCAATGCATTTACGCTCTTTGGGTTTGCATTGAGGGATGAGACGGTCACATTGTTTGTTCCAACTCATTTCATAATCGGTATACCCCCAGACAAGACGACCTGCGGCGCGCCCTGGTATTTGCCAGTTAGGGAGCGTTCCCGGCTCGAATTCTCCTGCCTCCGAAACGCGAGAAAAGGTGATGGTCTTTGACGTTAGCGTTAATGGTGGAGAAAATTGGATCGTGCCAGGTGTGACCGTGTTTGAGCAATCTTCAAAATCAGGATTGCACTGAAAGGAGTTTTTCCCTTTATGCGTATAGATAAGGTGGTCATTGATATAAAAATGAGTCGTGATGGCCCAAGTATTAATGGCATAGAGAGCTGGGATAGTGATTGACAATAAGGTCTGCGCTTTTTCTGGGAGCGTCACTGTGTCAAATCCGTGTAGGCGTACGTGGTCATGCTGGTAGACGATAGAATGATAAGGCGTAATACCGGTAATGAGTTGTGGGTTACTTAATATCGCTGTTTCATTACAAGGTACGGGGGTGTTGGTTGGTTGCGTACACACCTTAGGCGTCGATTTTTTAAGGCATTGCTGACCCGTATCGCAGTCTACGTAGGCATTCGAAATGCCATGAGTGATTTCAAACGCATTCTCTTGGCCAAGTAAGGCAAATTGCATTGCCGGATCGTTTTTTACATCCGGTCGCCCTTTGTTGAAGTTGGCGTTGATGTCTTGAGCCAATTCATTGGTCACAAACTCTGTTCCCTTTTGGGCGTTGATATCACTGTCTGACAGCTGGGATTGTTTTGGGTTTCGCCTCTCTTCTCGACACGCCGCGTCTTTGCAATAGTCATCGATGTTGAGGGGGAGGGCATCAGGTTTGAGCGCTTGACCGGCTGCTTGTTTCGCCCAATTGACGCTGTCGGTAAAGGTCTGTTGCTCGTTAGCCAGTGCGAGCGTAGAAAAAAGACTGAGCGTGAGCGCAGCCAGGACATAAATCCGCATAAGAAGCACCTCGTCAAAAATTGTGATGATAGAGGGTTATTGGGAATAGAGCGTGCGCAGTAATGGATGAACATTTTGCTGCGCATCGCCCGTGGCGAGGTAATCCAGAGCTTGATAGAGCGAGATATTACCGTAAAGGATATCGTAGTCCGTGGCTTTACAAGGCTGCTTGGGTAAGCAGCGGTCTTGTTTAACCGAAACAAACGCCGGTACGCGCTGAATATCAAACTGCTTAAACCAATCGGGACTTATCGAAAAGCCGCTTTGAATGGGCGCCTTGTTGGGCGAGCGTATTAAGGACTCAATGCGCTTGGCCGTGGCCGGAAAGCCTTGGGGTAAGACGCCGCGTATCACCAGTGGTACGCCCAAGTGCTCACTTTGCATCAACAGCTGCTTGAGCGCGGTCTTGGGCATGGTCAGTGAAACAAACACCATCACTCCTTTTGGGGCTTGGTCAGGGTTGCGCGTGGGCTTTTGTATTCCCAATAAAGGAGAAAGGCTCTCTTCTTTTATCAAGTCCTGAACATTGCGGCTAAGCGTCAGCGCTTCTTCTCGATAAGCATGGGCTTGGTTTTGTATGTCGTCTGTATCCCATGGTTTTGCTGTCTCTGGCTGTGAAGCCATCTCTTGCTCAAGTTTGGCAAAGGCTTTGAGTTCTTGCTCTGTGTAAGCTTGAGTGGAGAACGCCATCAAACAACACAGGAAAACAAAAGAGCGCCGAAAGGCGCCCTCAAAAGATAGAATGGTCATAGTTACCTCTTTGTTATGGCCGCTTAAAAGGGGGATAAAGGGTGTGAGCGTTTTGAAAGCTGATTGACCGCACCTTACGAGTGTTGAGGTCGCGGCAAAACGAGAAACAAAACTGCGAGAGCGGGAAACAGCAGTAGATATGCTTGTCACAGGCAAGCTCTGTTTTTAAAAAATCAGAAAGAGAGCCGTGGGTACTGGCTATAAATAGATTTGTTTCATTATTATGGGCTTGAATGGGTATCATCACTTAATCTTATAAAAATACACAATTGCGCTTTCGCCATTGTACAAAACCAAAATTGTCCCCTGTCACTGGATTGTCATGACCTGCTTCCCAGAGTGTGGTGGTCGTGGTGTATGGGTGACACCAGGCCGCATCGGGAATAGGCGCCGACATTTGATACCGATAACGGGATTTTGGCAAGATAGGATCGGGATATTGATAACAAATCGCCCCATCTTCACCGCGCGTCTCCCAGATTATCCCCTGCCGATGCAGTTTGTAGTTTAGCTTCTCCATTAAGAGTGTCGCCGCTTGAATAGGCGTGTCTCGATAGTTGGTGGTGCCAGTCAGTGGGTAGGCACTGCCTTGTGAGCCTAAACACCAAAACAGCGCATCAATAGGCAAAGCAACGTTCGCTGAGGTCAACATGGCTTCGGGCACGCAAGCCAGCTGCGCGGCTAGATTACCAAACAGTAGCGCTTCGGGATTGATAATGAGCGATAACTCGTCGTCGTCCCAAAGTGGGTCAATCTCTGTCATGTAGGCCACATCAAACACATCGGTGGCCATGCAAGCAGTGGATTGCATCAGTTGTAACCAGTAAATGACCGGGTACTTATACCAATGACCATGATAAAAACCGCCGTCACTGCTGTCACTCTCTCTGGCGGTAACGCGCCCGCCGATACGCTGACTGTTAGCGCCTGACATTTCTACGCCCATGTTCACCATGCAGTAAGGGACGCGTGTGATATCGGTTAAGGCATAAGGCTCCCAATAGCCGATGTTGACCCCAACTTGTACGAAGACGGGTGGGGGTTTAGGGCAATAAGAGATAGGCGTTGTGGGGTTGGTGGTGTCTGGATATTTGGACGGCATGACCGTGGCTGAGCCTATCGTCATCGGGAACAAGCAATCCCAACAAATATCGGTAATGGGGTTAATAAAACGGCTTTTACAGGCGGCGCTGGCGGCTAGGGTGGATGGCGCAATAAAAATCAACAGGCAGCACAGCAGTAAACGAAAGTATCGTTGCGTCATGGTGGTGTCCTTTTTCCACGCGTGGCGTGGTGCTCCTTTTGTTTCGACAAGAGGCTTCGCCTCGTTATCGCAGCCAAAAGCGAGCTTGGTGAATAGAAAAGAAGTGATATTGGAAACATGATCAAGGGAGGTGCGCAGTCCCAAGTCAGTTATGTTGTGTTAGAATCTGGTGCGAAATTTAACCATTTATGAGGTCTTATATGGCATCCTTAAAAAGTTGTAGGGTTTGTAATGACTCTATATCCTCAAACTCTAGCGCTTGTATACACTGTGGAGAGCCTGATCCGTTTGGTATAGAAAAAGCAAAGAAGATAGTTTCTATTCTCTTGCTCGGCGCCGTCGGGTTGTATTGTTATTTTTCAGGTTACTTTGATTTCCTCTATCGTTGAGAGCAGTTTGGCTAACTGCGCAAGTTCTTTGTCGGCTTTCTCACGATGATACCCAAGGTGGTAAGTCAATGAGAACGGAACAAGAGAACGATACGCTCGACTGTAGCGTTTGTGAGTGAGGTGAAAACACAGTTGGCAATGGTTGTTGAACATAGCAGAGAGATGCCATGGTGACGTTTTTAGGCGTTGAGAAAGTTGCTTAGCAAACCAAACAGGCGCCGTAAAATAAAGATAAGGCGCTGAAAACCGCCCTGTTAGCCAGGCAACGTGCCCTTGGCAAGAGCCGATGGTTGCCACGCCCTCAATGGCGTTCAGTGCGTGCACCGCAGGGGCAATTTGTGGGTCAAGTTCTTGATAATCTTGTCTACGAAGCGCAATGCCTGCCAGCGTGATCTCGTAGAGCAGCTTTTTCCATCGTTTTTGGGTTGTCATTACTCTATCTCCAAGGGTTGCAAGCCCGATACGTTCACCTCATCGATGCGCCAGCGCGTGCCGTCTTGGTAGGCAATAGCAGGGACGTGAGTGATGTTAAGCGATTGGGTTAGGTGGCCTTGCTGCGAAAAATACATTCTTGCGTCCAGTAAGGTCGCCATTTTATTCGGGCCGCCTCCCGTCAGTACCCACTTGATTGGCTTGGCGTTTTGATATTCGCTGGCAAATCTTCGTTGCTGCGCGTCTCTGGCATCAAAAAAGACCAGCACCTTACTGAGTTCAAACTGTGGTAGAACGTCTTGACCGTCGACCTTTGGCCAAGTGCGGCTGTCAAAGGGGTTCACCCTAGTACCCGCCTTGGCTATCACCGCCCCCGTCGTGGGGGCGATGATGTCTTTAGGGATAGTGATGCTTGGGTCAACGTAAAAGGTGCGGGGGTTGGTCGTGGTGGTTAACCCTTCAACGGGCGGTGGATTTTCAATGCTTTGTTGTACGCGCTCTGTGAACTCGTTTTGCATGTCCGCCAATTGACCACTGGCCTCAAATCCTTTCAGTCTTTGGTGTATCCACTCCAGCATGTCGATTTCACCGATAGGGAAGACCGGGGCGACTTGCCCCAATGCTTTCCCGTGAGCGTTAAAAGTGGCCATGCCTGCTGCGAGGATAAAAGGCAGCAAACTAAGTGCTTGCGCCAATGGCTTGATTAAAGGCGTCAATTTCTTTGCCATAAAAGTGCATGGAGGTTTGCTCAATGGCGCGCTCCAGCGATTGACCTTGTTTATAGAGATTTTCACAATACTCAAACTCCTTAGGCTCGGTTGAGAACATGGCGCGTTTCACCGGAGAGGCGAAAAAGCGGTGGTAGGTGACATGGCCGCCAGCCTTGATACGCGCGCTGCTGTATCCGGCTTCTGCTGAGGGGGCGAAGCTTTTAATGATGCGCTGCTCAAAGGGTGAGAAGGCATCGGGGTTTTGGGCTAGGTATTTATCAAACCCTTCGCCTTGACGAAGAATGATGTGGATATCGGAGTTGTTGTAGCAGGCTTTGGCTTCCTCGCTGCTAAAGAAATCCTCTATCCCTTGAGTCACCGTACAAAAAGCGCCGCCGAACTTACGGGCGGTGCGATAACCGGTGTTGATGAACTCCCTCGCTTGTTCGTTCGCCCCAGACAGTAAACTCCATGCCTCTTCAATGATGCACATCTTTGGGGTTGAGCGAGAGCCTGAAAGGTACATCTGCTGGTTAATCGACACCATCAGCGCAAAAATGACCGGTCTAAGCACCGCAGGCGGGAACCCATCGAGCTCCAACGTGGTGATTTCAACACTTGGGTCGAGCATGGAGGGCTTGTTGAATACATCGCCATACATGCCATCGGTACAGAATTTTTTGAGCTGTACGGCAATGTCTTTGATGCGTCGGTCACTCTCTTCTCCCGCAATCTCAATCAAGGCGTCTCTGACATCATCCACTAAGGCTTGATTGCCTTTATTCTCCCACGCCGTCACTATCGCATCGCCGAGTACGCTTTGTTGAAAGGCTGTTAGTGGCGTGTAGGGCGACGCAATGGTGGCGAACAACGCCGTGATGTTATCGAGCGCTTCCATCATGGGGTCAACGGGTCGACCATCATCGTCCACAAACTCAAACTCCGCATTTTGCATGGAGCCTAAATGGGTGAACGGGTTTAAGAAGATGTTGGCGTGGGTCATGTAGGTCCCCCCAAGGCTGAGCGTCAGTTTTTTATAGCTGGCGCCTTTATCGAGTATCCACACTTTACCGCCCATGGCGTAAACCGTTTCCGCGATTTCTTGAACTAGGAAGCTTTTCCCGGCGCCGGAGCCTCCCGTCAGGGCGATGTTTTGGTTATCACTGCCACAGGTGAAAGGGTTAAAGAACGAGATTTGTTGGCGCATCGTGGGTAGGAGTACGCCCCCTTTGAGTTGGCTAAAGTCCATGATGAGCGGAAAGAGATTCACCAGATTTGAGCTTTTAAACGTGCGAACGCGCCCGGCTTTTTTACAATCGCCCCATAACCCTTCACTCATCATAAAAGGCAAGGTGGAAAGCAGCGCTTGGGGCTGATTCATTTTCAGTGGAATGATATCAAGCCCCGCATTGCCAAATGACTCCTTCGCCGCTTGGGTGTCTTTTTTCTGACAGGCTTTGTCAGTCAGCAGTGAGACGGTGAGTACCATAGACGCGATGGTAAACTCTTTAGACAACAAGCCTTTTTGCAAGGCTTTGCGCTCTTTGAGTTCATCTTCGGCCATGGGCGCGAGTATCGCCATTTGGCTGTTCACCGTCTTGGTTAAGTCTTTTATCTTATTATCGTTATCTGCGTTCTGCTTACCGGTTGGCTCGTTACGAAAACTTAAGGTCACGCGATGCGGGCAAGTGATGTTACGCGATACGTTGCGGATAGAAGAGAAAGCTTCGGGTAAGGCGTATAGGCGATAATCACCAGGCAATCGAGAAAGCCCCAGATGAACCAAGCGTGTGCGTACCTCTTCCCCTTGATCATTGGTGTGACGGGTGGCGATATGACCACGATGGGTTAACGCTTCGGTATCGGGAGATAACGCTTGCAGGTTTAAAGGCTCTAGTGGGTTGTAGCTTTTTTCCTTTGGCCTGTCTTGGCGCTTATCAAAGTTTAAGATATCCCCCACACCAGTGAGCAACATCTCAGGTGTCACGGGCAGTAAATCAAACCCCAGCTGCGCGAGTCCCGTCTCTAGCGTCATTCGCGCATCCAGCAGCTCTTGTGGGTCTTTTTCCGTGGTGGAGACAAAAAAGAACGCGTCGTAGTCGCGCAAATCAAAGCGATTGTTTTTTTGTCTGTGCAGGTAACCGTGCTGCGCGGCGTAGTGGGCGTAAATGGCGTCATCGTTGGCCATCTTCTGGCAGATACCGCCTCGCTGACTGAGTAGCGCTTGATTGCCTTCTAAGTAGTGCGCGACACGGTTATGACCAAACAGCTGTACTTGATAGTCCCATTTATCCCCATCGGGCAAGTCCCCCATGAGGTGGCTTAATGACTGAATCAAATCGTCGTTTGCGCCCCCAAGGACGCTGATTTTAAAACCAAAGCCGCGTGAGTGAGCGTTATCAAAGACTTGCTCAATGGGATCGTAGTCTCGATACGGTAATTCATGGTGAAGGTGGTTTTGGGCTTGCTTGGCATCTTGGAACAAGGCGGACAAGCCACTTCGTGAGGAAGAAAACATGGGTATTCCTTTTCTATTTTACCAAAACACAGACAATGGCCAGCTGACACTCTGCATCGCTTCATCACTGTTCTGTATATCGATAGCTAGCTTTGGTTGATTTTGCTGGCGTAAGCATTCATACACACTCATCGGTGGCAGTGAGAGCGTGTCTGTTGGTGGAAGTGTGCTTGTTGCTAGCTTTGGTGGCTCTAGGCATCGCTGTACGGCTTGGGTGATGATTTGCTCGAATTGAGGGGGCTGAGACGCAATGTAGTTCGCCACGGTGTGGTCTCTGGCATCATCGTGTGAGGTGATGAACTGCGCCACTTGTGCAAGGGCGCTGCTCAGGAATACGCCCCATAACACTAAGAAGGCAATGAATACTTTTTTGAGTGCTTGTTTCATGGTTAATCCTTCCAAATCTCGCGCGCAGGGCGCCCAGACCAACGGCTATCGTCTAAGACAAAGTAAACATCCATCGTATCGATGTAGTGATTGTCTTTGTCGATGAAAGGGAAGACGGTGAGCTTTTTAACGTCTTCTTGGCTTCGCTCAGGCTCCCCCTCTCGATTGCGCCTTGGCAGTAAGGTAAAGGCGGACGGTGGGGCAAGACGCGATTGAGGGGAAACCGTGGCTATGCCGCTGTCACCGGTATAGCCGTAGACGTTGTCTCGAACCTCGTTCATGGTGACGCATCCGGAAACGCCGCCGACCTTATCGCAACTGTATTCGCTCTCAAAGCCCGCGCTGCAGCCGGTCAGACCTAGGAGTATCGATAGTGAAAACAAAAACTGTCTATTCATGGTTATTCCTCACGCCCAAAGCCCACGCTGTTTAACCCTTGTTGGGTGATTTTTTGCGCTAATGGGTTGATAGGGGCAGTTTGAGTGGTGGGTGGAAGGGCGGGAGCATTGGTAATAACATCGAGTATCTGGTTAGAGCTCGATACGTGCTCACGCTGCTCATTAATGCGCGCTTCGTATTCATCGGCCAGTAGCGGGTCTAATGGAAAGCCTTCCAAAAAGACAATATTGACGATGCCACCAGGATTGACTTCCACTATGGGGTGGTAGAGCTCCGCCAGTTTGATGTAGTAATCCGCCAGCTTGCTGCCAACGCTTTCGGTAGCGCCGCCAAGTAGATTTAATCCTATCTTATCGGTGTCAATGCTTTGACTTGGACCAAGCGCGGTCGGTGTTGTGGTTTGGGCGAGCGCTTTACCGGCATCCCCAACGCCTTGCAATATTCCAGCAATGCCCGCCATTTGAACGATTTTCCCGTTTTTCAAGATGGTCGTGCCGCGAATGCCATTGCGCCCAAAGTTAAACACGGTCGCATTGACGGGGATATCAAGGATATCCCCATTGGGTTGTATGCAGCTTATTCTGTTGGTGCGCGCCACGCCGCGACTGGATGAAATTTCCCCGTAGACCGCGCCTGTGATGGTGCAGTCCTTGAGTTTGGAGGGCTGACCGTTGGGTAATATTCCTTGATTGACGGTTTGAAAGACAATCGGGGAGGTATCGCCTTGTCCAGACACGCCCGCATTCGCATCCGCACCCCCAGTAATCACTGCGGTCACAAAAGTGCCGGTTGGTACGTAGTTATCGGTCGTGCGGCGAGATTGTTTCTCCTCGATACTGGCTTGCCAATGAAACTCAAAGCTATCAAAGGCATCCCCACCAAAAGCCACATCATCTTGTTGTTGATACTGAAACTCATTGACCTTAGCGGTTTCAATGTTGCCATTTATTGCCGGTCTTGGGGGCAGCTTGTATTGACCAAACGTGCCGCCTTGTTGACTGTCTATCTTGTGCTGAGTGGAAGGGGCACCGGTATTGAGGGCTGAGGCCAGTTGTGTCTCAAGCTGGACTTTGAGCGCGTCCACTTCATCGAGCTTTTGTTGCATCTTTTGCTCAAGCTCTGTCAGTTGTGACGCATTATCACGCTCATTGGCTTTTTTTATGTTTTCTAACTCAGAGGTTAAGCTCTGTCCAAAGCGGCTCAATGTCCCCTCAAACTTGACTAAGCTTTGCTCGATTTGGTTGATTTTATCTTGCTGAAACGTCAGGGCCGATTGGTTGTCCTTGTCGGTGAAATCGTCGGTGACGATGGCGCCAAAGCCAACGTCTTGATTGACGTTGCTTGGCGCTTGGGGAGGCTGCGTGAATCGCCACACTACCAATGCGATAGCGGCCAATATCAGCAACACCGTGAACGTTATGGTGCGATTGCGCTTTCTTGTTACGGCATTGACGGTGCCGCCGTCTTCAAAGTCCCCATCGGTGTCTTTGAAGGCGCGTTTCTTAAAGCGGTCAAATGCGTCCTTTTGTTTATCGAACATGAGCGGCGCCTCCTCCGGTAATGAGATAGAGCGTGGTGGTTTGCCCTGGTTTTAATTGATAGGCATCGAGCGCAGCTGAGCGTGCAGAGTCGCTGTAGAACTGCGCGGTGCTCAGTGATAGGTCACTGCGGCCTTGGTTTTTGAGCTGATAAACCACCCCAGAGTAATCACGGCCCACAAAGACCGTTTGAGGGATGATGGCCAATGCCGCTTCATCTTTAGGCAGCGTTTTAGGGTCAACGTCATGGCGTTTAAAGCCCGCAATGGGTGCGCCGTCATGGACAAAGCGCATCATGGCTTTGGTGAGCGCGGTCATGGCCGCGGGGTAATCCGCGGCAAGCTCTATTGGGCTTTGCTGCTCTTTGTAGCTTTGTGACCAGACAAACTCTGTGACCAAAGACGGGGTCGCTTTAGGCGTAATGAACAGCGCGAACAGCCGCCCTTTCTCTGTGGTCAGGTGCGCAGTGAACGGTAAGGCGATATTGATTTTTAGTGCAATGGAGCCTGATGCGTCTTTTTGGTTGCCTGACGAGGTGCAAAACCCTTTCGGGCAGACAATGGAAAGAATGCGGTCGTTTTTGACCACTAAGCGGTTCACGTTAATGGAAGAGAGTGCCAAGGGTATGGTGTCGCCTTCATCAAACTCATAACTGACCATGGCGGCATTGTTGGCTATGGCTAAAGGGGGGATGAGCCAAGTCAGCAAAAGCACCATGGATAAACAAAGGGAGCGCCACCGCATTGAGGGGGTAAAAAAGGGTTGATTAAGATTCATCGGTGTTGACCTCGACGGCTTCAATGGAGAGTAAACCTATTGAGCCTTGTTTATAGCTAAAGTTAACTTGATACCACTTCATCTCTGGCTCTAGGGCGCGTTGGCCGACGTGCTTTTGGAGTGTGCCATAGAGCTGTACTTGGAGGGTATCGAGGGAGATACGGACGTCCTCGACCGCAAATTGACTGCTGATGTTGTCTTTTTTAATCACCGTGGCTTCACGAAGCAGCTTAGGTTGTACGCTGTGCCAACTGGTTTCATCAACATAGTCAAGCAACAACCCAAACTGACGGCCAACGCTGGCTGGCGTAATGTTGAGTTTCAGGTGGAGGAGGTAATCAGCCATTTGCTCAAGGTAAGGCTCATCGACCGCGCCGTCTGAAATGGTAAAGGCTTGAGAGAGCGTCGGGGGGATTAAGGTTCGGCTTTGGTGGGTCAGGGCTTGATAACTGGTGTAACCCAACACCAGATTCGTGATAAGCATGACAAGAAAGCCTGCACTCAAAAAAAGATTGAGGAGGCTTTTGACGGCCAGCTTATCCCGTTTTACAAACGGGTCCATGAGGAAGTGTCTCCTTAAAAAATCCAGTAACGGCGACAGGCTGAGGGCGTGCGCTTAAAAAGGGTGGACTTGATGAAGGAAGCCCCCCACCAATAAAGTGACAGGGTAATGATGTTGTCACCGTATTGCGCTTTGATGTAACGCAACCCCCCAAACCAAGCCATCGATAACGTCAGCCCTATCATTTCGTGTTTCAGCCAAAATGAGAGGCCGAAAATAAAGAAGGCTGGCGCGATTTCATCAACAGGGAAGCCGAGCCAACGGCGACCTTTGTTCATGTGTTTTGGGATAGAGAAAAACTGATGCGGATCTTCCATGGCGGCGCCTTAACCTAAGCCGACAAGGGGCGCGCCCACGTTCCACAAGACTGAGCCACCAATGAACCCGCCCACGGCGGCAAACCAGTTACGGCTCATCAATCCGGTAATGACCGCGCCCGCCAATCCGGTTCCTAGCATGGCGGTTTCAACCGCAGAGCCTTTACCTGCAGAGTCTTTCATCGCCTGTTTACCTGATGCGAAAATATCAGCGGCCAGAGCAGGATGAGCGATGAAAAGCGTTGATGCAGCGACGCCAAGAGCGACCATGAGGGCGCGTTGGGTACGTGTTTTCATAATGAGTTTCCTTATTGAGTGATAAAATTATCAAATGAGTGTTAATGATGGCGTTGCCTTCTTGCTGGATAGACAAGAAGGCGTGGTGTTTTTGCGCGGTTTGGCTTTTCAATGCTCACTGACGGTCGATAGGACACAGAGTGTTTTGGGGGGATGCTTGCTCTTTTTTGAGCCTACTGCCAATAGACTGCGCGAGACGCTTACAAGGCTGACTCCCCAGTGAGTTCAGTGTTTTTTAAGTGGTGGCATCACTCACAGTTTGACTGTGAACAGACGGTTTTCTATGCCGTTTTCAGGGGCAAAACCTATGTCTGGTCAGTGAGCATTGAAAAGTGTTTACCCTATCCGCTGACGCGGTACTCCTTTTGTCTCAACAAGAGGCTTCGCCTCGTTATTGCAGCCAAAAGCGAGTGAATGGAAAAGCGGGGCGTGGGGTGATTGCTCTGTTGATATTGTCGACCTTTGTATCGCTGAACTCTCCATTTTGTCCGCGGCGTAGAGCGCGGTTTGTGCGAGAGCACGATACGTTTGGGATAACGCGGCTTGCTCGTCTGATGTTAAACGCTTCCCGTTGGCAGGAATAGCGGCTTGCTCGATAACATCAACCCAAAACTTCACCTCTTGAATGGCGGTCATTTTTGATTCCATGGGTTCGTTCCTTTACGTGGTTTAGCTTGGCTCTCTCCAAAGCCCACTGTAGAAATAGGCTTTGGAGATTGTCTCTACCTCACCGCCGAGACAATAGGCGGGGCTTATTCACATTTCGGGTCATTCACACAGTTCAGCCATACCAGCTTATGCACTTCCATTATCTATAGGTCATGCACCCGGTCGCCGTAGCGGTCAATAAGGTCTGTTTCAGTGAATTACTGTCCTCCGTCACTGGTTTGCTCGGAGTGACTCACACAAAACAAGTTCCGTGTTAAGTCGTTCATGGCGCAAGTTGTTAAAGAGCGAGTTGACCATCGTTTTGATGTTCGCGATCCCATTTGGGGATCTTTTTTTTGAAAAAATTACGGTTTATCTTTGGGTACTTCCCAGTTCACACCGAACAGCTCAAGGTGGTGCTCTAGTCGTGCTTGCGCTTCCGCGCGTTTTGTACGGCCATTGTGAGCCGTTGAGCTATCTAGAATTTGGTTATGTTTGCCTGAGAGCTTCACGTTGACGTGCGTACCTTTTAAATCGGATAATTTCTTATTCAAAACGGTTTCACTTTTTTCTTTATTTTACATAATGGACATAATACGCACTGAATCGTGGGATCAACTGGGGTGGTCGCCATCAACGCCAAACTACCACAAGCCATTGATATACCTGACATATTAAGCCCGTTAAACTTTTTTGCGATGTTCTGCCAAGCCATTTGAGCTTTGTGATTTTTGCTGCGGTCAGCGGCTAAGTACACTAAGACTTCTTCTTCAGACAAACCAATCCTTTCAGCTATAAAAAGTGCTTCCGTTTCAGTTAGATAGCGCACGCCTTGTCTAATATTACTTATCTTCTGACGACTTAGCCCTAAGTCATGGGCTATTTGCTTATCTTGTACGTAGTTTTGCGCCTCTTTGTAGGCATCTAATAGTTTATCTTGGTACATAGTCATCCCTCTATTTCTTCTAATTGTATACCGTCAGTACCCAAAAAGCGGTCTTTACAGTCCTGCTTTTTGCATCCTATAGTATGCACAAATCAGGACTAACTTGATTTGGCTGTCTAGGTTTGGGCTGTTTGCCCTTGACGCTTATAGCTCAACTTAGATGGTCACTCCCAATTCTCAATAATCAGTCAAGGTGGTTGTTATGGATGATAACGTTTTTACTCAATTCTCAATTATTGACGGAAGTTTTTTCTGTAACTCTTGTCATTCTGATTCTGTTTCAGCTTTTGTTCGTATCGTTTTTCATCCACACGGTTCTTATGATGTAGCGTCTGCTACTTGTCGAGATTGTCACTTTACTGAAACTGTGGAGCTTGACCAATAATGGCTTACGAACGCGTTTTTGATCTCAAAACGAAAAGCTTTGAAATGATTGATTTCGTGCCGGTTCAATCGTGGGAAACGGCTGACCATATTCACGATAATCGATTTGATTACCTGTCTTCATACAAAGACCATACGCGCCCTAGTTATCCTTTAGCCGCTACGGTTGTGCCTACGTTAAATCATCAGATTCACGTTCGTGACGTTACAGGGCTTCCTTCTCTTTCTTATCGCCCTGCTCCATTGCTTTGTAATTCATTACCGTTCGGCCTTAATCGTAACGGTGATTTCACTCGCCATATGCTTCGTGCTTACAAAGACATGTGCAAGCAAAAGGAAGAGATTGACGCGGCTTACGCTTTGCATCGTGCGCATGAGCGATTAACTAAAAACGGTTACAGCGCGGCAATGCCAGATGATGATATTCGCCAATTGGCTGAGGACAAATCCAAACAATTCGGACGTGCTATTGCTGGCATTCCAGATGTAGAGACGCAATTTGAAACTTGCGTTTCACTTCTGGCCTCTCTTGGTCTTGGCTTTCGTGAGGATGCAATCAACAAAGCCGAATCGAATCACGAGCTGCATTCTTTAGTCGCTCGTGCAACGGATAACAATTGGCTCGTCCGTCAGTTACGTAGAAAGTGTGCTTATGAAGTTGAACAGGTGGCGCGAGACTTGGCACTTGTTGAACGTCATAAGCAGATTTATTGCTCTGATTTTTCAGTACGTAGACACCGTGACCGCATGAAATCAAATGAGATTGCACTAGAAAAAACAGTGGCATTTGATGAAAGCGATCCCCAAACCTTTTTTACTCTTTCAGAGTTGTCGGCTAAATCAGTGTCGAACCCTGAACTTAGACGCAATGAAATGTTTGCTCGTCTTAATGGTTTCGAGAATATCGCAAAAAAATCAGACCATGACGCTGTGTTTTATACCGTTACTACCCCGTCAAGATTTCACGCGGTTTCTGGTGGTCAGACTAACCCCAATTGGGAAAAAGCAGGACGACCGGACGCGAAACAATCACACGATCATTTGATTGGTGTTTGGTCTTCGCTTCGCAAAATTCTCGATAAGAACGATATCAAAATCTATGGCATGCGCATTGTTGAGCCTCATCAAGACGGCACTGCGCATCACCATATGCTTTTGTTTATGGAAAAAGAACACCGCGCCTTTGTTACATCCGAATTTAACCGCCTCGCCCTTGCTGATACGCCTAACGAATCAGGCGCTAAAAAGTACCGTTTCAAATCTGAGCTAATTGATTTCAGTAAAGGTTCTGCGGTTGGCTACGTGGCTAAGTACGTGAGTAAAAACGTTGACGGTAAACACATCGATAAAGACTGTGATTCTAATTTAGATGGTATTGCAGCTGCTGAGCGCGTTGTCACTTGGGCGCGTGTAAATCGTATCAGACAATTTCAATTTATAGGCGGTGCTTCTGTCACTGTTTGGCGTGAGCTTAGACGCTTACGCGAAGAACTAAACGAGGAAGACGCTATGTTTTCAGACTTAAACAACGAAGAACACCTAACACTAGAAAACGTTCGCAGGGCTGCGGATGCGGGTGATTGGGAGGCATTTTGCTACGCAATGGGCGGAGTTTTTGTTAAGCGCAAAGACCAAACCATCAAAGCCGCTTATGCCGTCACCAACACTATAGAAAAGTTGATCGAGTCTGGTGGTGAATACTCTACCACTCGCTACGGTGATGCGGCTCAAGCTCGTATCTCTGGCTTGATGTTCCGTGACGTTCTTGTGGTTACTCGCTTCAAGTCTTGGAAAGTCGAAAACAAAGATAAATTCATCGCTTCACAACAAAAAATCATGTCTGGCACTGTGGACTGGTTTGATGCTTTGGAGCGCGAGAAAGAATACGAATACATGCTAGATAGCCAGTATGAGCAATACGAGAAGCACCTAGCCCGTATGGATGAGATTGAGGCTCTTGTGCTCTCTGGCTCTTTAGAGGCTCATGGGGCGTGTTCGGTGGGCGCAGCCCCGCCGGACATGCTCCATTAGTCTCCTTGGACTTGTGTCAATAACTGTCCTTTTCTCTTTAACTACAAATTCACGTCAAGAAAGGAAACACACTATGAAACTCGAAGGCTTAATTTTAGACGATACCGATATCATTCAAGAAACAAAACCCGCCCGTGGTACGGGTGAAGCTTTGACTGTTGGGCGCTTGAAACTGATTACAACCAATCCGACTAACACTATCGAAGTTAAGATCTCTTCTGAGCTTTGGGCAGGCGGCAAAGCCGGAGAAGTATTAAAGGCTTGTGTCGGTAAGCGCATGCAATTCAACGTTGAGTACAAAGAGTTTAGCTTTGGTAACGATGAAGGTAAGCACGTTGCTTTAAACGGCTTCCACTTGTTCGACTTGCCACAATTGAAAGGCTAACCGCCAGTTTCAAGAAATAGGTTTCAGCTATGAACTGCATCACGACAACACAGCAAGGTTATCTAAGAACGTCAACCGACTTTGACTGCAAGCTCGTCATGCTTACTGACACTGAATACAACAATTTAGTGTCAGTACCACAATCCCTCAATATCGATACGGAGCTCTACACCACCGTTTCGGGATGGATTTTACTTTCGTTCGTTTCAGGTCATGTACTTGGACGAATACTCAAAACACTCGGCAAAGGCTGAGTACATTTTTTAAAACAATCTATAGGTAATACTATGAAAAACATGAAAACTCGTTTAATCGCTCTATCTACTGTTGTTCTTTCTGGTGCTTCAATGGCCGACGCTACACCCGTTCAAACCGCTATCAATGGCGCGGTCACTTCTGGTCAAGCTAACTACGGTCTGGTTGTGGTTGGTTTGATTGGCCTTGGTGCGCTTGGCTTTGGCCTTAAAGCTATCATGGGAGCTATGCGCGGCTAATGGCCGTACTCGTTTCTGAAGTCGTAACCATCCTCTTGGGTGTGTCTATGGCCTCATCCTTTATATACGGTGTATATACGGGTATTAATGCCTCCTAACGGGGGCTTTTTTATATCTAGGTTTTGATTATGAAAACAGCCATTAACGCACTTCTACGCATTCTCTTTTTTATGACCTCTTGCTTGGTTTTCGTAACAAAATCCTATGCTTTGGATTGTCCCGCAGGCTCTGTCGATAGTGGCGGTGTTTGTGTGACTGCTTGCGAAGTTTTAAAGGGTTCTAACCGTACCATTAGTTGGGACGCCTATATCAATGGTGAACAACCGACAGGTTTTTGTAATGGCGCTCACGGGGCTCCTATTCAGTGTGATATGGAACGTAGTGCTTGGGCTATTTCTACCGATTCACCAGATTTTCAGTTTTGGCAAGCTAAGTTCAAATTTACGGGTAAAACTTGCTCAACACCTCAACAATTTACCGGAGGTACTCCAAAGCGTTACCCTTGGGAGGGTGACCATAATATGAATGGTATTCTTGACGTTGATGAAGATTGGGACGGTGATGGGATCCCCAATGGCGTAGATAAAAACCCAAACAAGTCTGATAACACTCTAGAAGATAAAAACAACAACAATGTCCCTGATAAATTAGAGCCTTACCTCGATACGTTAGAGAGTACCGAGGTAATAAAATACGATATTAGTTGTCCTGCTGGCGTTCCTGAGAGCAAGTGTATGACTTTGTCAAATCTCGCTAAAGCTTCCGAGAAAGTTTCGGTCACGAACAGAGAGCTAACCAAAGTCGTTAAAGATTTGGTTTCAAAAAGCGCATCAAAATCTGATGTTGAGGGCGTTAACTACAGCATCAGAAGGTCGCTATCTCAAATGGTTGATAAGGTGACCAGAACTGAGGCGAGTCTAGTTGATAAAGCCAAACGCTCTGATGACCTGTTGACTGACCTTGTAGATAATAAAATCATTGGGGCTATCGATGGTATTCCGGCCTCTATAGCAGCGAAACAACAGCTAGAAACCAACAAGATTATCAAGGCTATCAACTCCATCGATACCGGATTAACTCAAAGACAAGATCTCTTTTTAGCCAAAGCAGCTTCCGCTCAAATGAACACTGAACTCATTCAAGATTTGACCTTAAAAGTGGAAGATGTTGATTACAACCTCGCAGACGCAAAAAAGGAAGTAATCGACCAAGTAAAAAGCTCTCAAAGGAAAACAACACAAGCAACTGGTCGCGAGTTCATGCGTTTGAATCGAGCTCTTAGCACGCTTGATGATTCCATCTCTCAAGACTTTGTTGCGTTGCGTAGTTTCCTAAGTGACAAAATGGACAATCAAGATAAACGCAATGAAACCAACATAGACAATGCTGTTTCTAAGTTGAAAACGAGCATAGAAGATTCGACAACGGGGCTGTCTTCCAAAATAGAACAATCCGGCTCTGAGCTATCAGGGAAAATTGATGGGCTTTCAGACAAAATAGACGGTATGGGTGGCCTCGATGATGCAACCAAAGACGCGATAAAAGGCATTCGTGATTTACTAGGGGCTGATAGTGGTTTCTCTGCTCCTGTGGTTACTGACGATTTTATGGGTGGGTTTATTTTTGATGCGGATTCATTCAAAGATATCACCGCAGAAATCGAGGTTCTAAAGGAGAATTACAAGACCGAAACGGAGCAATTTAAAACCTTATTCTCTATCGACACCAAAGCATTCAAAGACGGGAAATATGTCGAGCATCAATTAGACCTTACTGTTGCTGGTCACAAACAGTCTTTCAAAACTGGCGTTCTCTCTGCCCTGTTAGACAACGCCGAAATCATAAAAGCTATCGTTCTTTTCATCTTCGTTCTTATCGGTATCAAAATGATGGGGTCTAATTAATGGATACTATATTTGCTTTCTTTGATTGGGTTTCAACTCAATTTCAAGTCGTTGTCGATTTCATCAAATCGCTGCCTTATATCTTTTCGAATATCTTCTCTTACATTCAGTTGTTTTATTTGAAAATGAAAATAGCCGGACAAATAGAATTTATAAAGATGTCTTACGTCACTGCACAGATGTTATTGCAGGAAATAGGTTTCAACGATTTGTTAGCCGCAACCTTCAACGCTATGCCGTCTGAGATTCGCTTTTATGCCTTTAAGTTTGGCATTCCTCAAGGGCTTTCCATTGTGGCGAACTTCTTCACTACGGGCTTTGTAATGAGAATGACGAGGTAACGCATGGCTATCACAATAAGAACCGGAGCAAACGGCTCATACAAGTCCGCATACACGGCCTACTTCTCAATCTATCGAGCTCTCAAGGCGGGTAAGGTTGTCGTGACGAATATCGAGGGCATGCAACCATTAAATGTCATACAGGAGCGTTTTGGTGTTGAGTTCCCTACTACATCAAAACTGTTTCGTATCTCTTCTAGGGACTCGGCAGGTGTTCATCTATGGACGCACTTTTTCTGTTGGTGCCCTATTGGTGCTTTGATTGTTATCGATGAGTGTCAGGATATCTATTCCAAGAACATTGGTTTTGATATGAAGAAAGTGACCTACAAACCTGTCGAGGACTTCATCACCAAGAACGACGGCCAAGACGGTCTATTACCCGAGTCTTACCTATCCTTTTTTTATTCTCGCTATACGCCTGCTGATATGGAACAGCTAAACGAATCGGAAACTGACGACCGCGGAGTCGCTGAATACGATGACCAGGGGCGCATTATCTATCCTCATACTTTCAATGAGGGATTCATGCGTCATAGGAAATATAACTGGGATATTGAATTGCTTTCGCCTGACTGGAAACAGATTGATACGGGCATCAAAGCATGTGGTGAGCAGAACTTTTATCACAAGGGACGTGACCAATTTTTTTGGACTAAACGCAAACCGTTAATATGGAAGCATGACAAATCGGTATCGACTCCAGTGATTCCAAAATCCAAAGACGTTAACACCACTACTCAAAAAATACCGTTGGATGCTTTTCTACTTTATAAGTCAACGGGAACAGGCATAGCCAAGCAAGCCGGAGCTATGAATACGCTTTATCGCAGTCCTAAAGTGATTGCAGTGTTTTTACTTTTTATTAGTTGTTTGGGGTACATGGCCAATGAAATATCCAATCGCGTTTTTGATTCTACTGAGGAAGTTCAGGAAGCGGAAACGTCACAATATAAAAATCCCTCTAGTGGGCAAGATAGCTCAAAAACTCAAGAAAGCGGTCAAGGTACTAGCGGTGTATCTGATGGTGGGAATAGCAATCAAGCTGATAACAATGATGATGTTTCGAGTATTTCTATAGCGGATATCTTACCGTTTGACGGTATCCAAAAGGCATTTGTAACGGGCGTTAATTTCGCTATCAAGCCAAAGAAAATTGAACGTCATATCAGTATTGAGATAGTCGCGTCTGATGGGGTTTATAGCCTTAATCAGAATTATCTAAGGGCTTACGATGTGACCTACGATGTTATTGACGATTGCCTACTGAAACTCAACAGAGGCCAGTTAACCAAATTGATAACGTGTAAGCCTCATGAGGTTCTGTCAGACGAGCCCGAATTAAAAAGAGCTGATGTGAATTTGTTTTAAGAGTAACAACCAAATTTTGTATAGGGGGTATTAAATGGAAAGTGTCACGTTAACGGCTGACCAAATCGCAATGATTGCTCAAGCTTTTGCTATCTATGGGTTTATCGGTGTTCTAGGAGCGCTGTTTTTTTATGACTTGGTTTGCGCTGTTGTCGGTCGGGTTCTTAGGCGCTTTGGTTCAACGAACGGAAAAGCCCCGCAGGGATAAGCGAACATGATCATGTTAAGGGGTCGATTCAGCTTGATGAGCGATAATCAGCGAAGCGCAGCTGGCGTTCGAGAGACAAACGAAAACCCTTCATCTTGCTAGGCGCTCTTTAAACTTGGGTAGGCTTTGTTGAGTCTTAATTGGTGGTTATAGTTTTACTCGATGATTTACAGCGCCAGTGCTCCTCAGCGGTATTCGCAAACGTAGTGCGCCAGTGTTTGAACGAAGTGAGTCTTGCACAGTTTGATCGAGTGTGATCAAATACTTTGCATAAGGAGGTTTCTAGATGAGTAGAAATAAAAAATACGAAGATAAAATGAAAGCTAAAGGGTTTAAAAAAGTGACTCTTTGGATTCCTCAAGATAGAGAGTCTGACGTTAAGCAAGCAACATCTATCATGTGTGATCATGAAAACCTGACGGTTGGTGTTCTTAAAGATATTCATACTGGGCGTATGGTTTCAATGCACTAAATAAGCTAAGTCACTGGTGACACCAGAAACATTCCTTCTTCCCTCCTGAGCCTCACAATACTGTGGGGCTTTTTGTTTTGCTTCATTCTGCTCACAGCTTAGCGTGAGTCGTGAGGACTGAACAGCGAGCGCGACGCTGTGAGCAGCAACCCCCGTGTTGTATCACGGGGGTAAATTCGACATAGCGGTCAACAATCACATAACCCTGTTCCAACTCATACCTTCATGACATACAAAAATGTCATGCCGAAACTCTATTAAGAGTGTTGTTTTTTATCTAGTTATCAAGTGGTATAATTTTTTCCTCTTAATTAATAGGCATATGAAAGAAGTGAAACGAGAACTGTATTCTTACTCCAAAAAACTGAACGACTTTCTTAGCTCAGGACAGATATCGGAACTGCAAAAAGCTATTTCTATTTTTGCACCTGTTGCAGAAACTATAAAAAATGACGCTAGGGATATCCTCAGTGAATCAAATAATGGCCAATCTAAGAGAAGGGATATTGGTAACCGGGTAAGACAGGCGATCGCTCAAGAAAAGGGATTAAATTACAGAACTCTTATTGTCCAAGTTCATGCATTTGAATCTTTGCTTAATGAATACCCTTTGATTAAGTCTTCAGAAGGGTCAGCTTCAATGTCTGAATTGTTGGACTTGATTGACGATTTTATGTCTAAATACGACTCTCATAACCGTAGCTATACAGAAAATTCGTTTATCCCATTATCAGTAACAGCCCTTGAGCTACAAGCCCTTCTCTCGACAGTTTGGTTTATTGCGAAAGATAAGGCCTTAACTAAAGAATGTAATACTGTAGATAGCTACGTTTCGTTAGATCTATATCTGGCAAATGTCACCACTCTAAAATCATTTGCAGCTAAACTGGAGGCAGTAGACGAAATTTATACCGAATTACTACACCTCTATGGTGAATCTACAACTGAATTTCCAATTATCATTGAACATATCGAAAATGGTAGTTTATGGATAAAGATAGCAGGACATAGCCTTACATCTACGGCTTTAGCAATAATCATGACTTCTGCAGCAAATTACTATCAAGACAATTTCACAGTGTCAGGACAACTCAAGAATCTGCCTAGCTCGGTACAGGCCGCAAACGAACTTCTAAAAATTTCTGCTGTTTTAGAAAAAGACGGAATTGATACTACTCAGATTAAAGACAACATTGCATCTGCGACTCGAAAAATGTCACGTCAACTTGATAACTTACTCGGGGATCAACCAGCTGTTGAGGTTAACGATAAAGTGCTAAGATTAAATGACATTAATTCTCAAAAATTAATTGAAGCTTCGATGAAAAACCTTCCGCATCACGGCTTACAGCCCAACGTCAATGACGATTCATAACGATTGGCACTTTCATAGGAAGCGTTTTACATTTTAATGAAGGGCTTTTATATTGCGAATACGCAATAATCGGCGTATATTCAGACGTAAGGTAACGGTGAAAAGTATCACTACACCAGTTTAATAGGGTTAGATTATGGCTACATTAACAAGAGCTGCCGAGTACAAAAAAGCATGTGATGATGTTTTACTTTCCCGAGGTAAAACACGCAATGCTAAAACTGCTGTAAAGCTAGAGAATGGTAGTTCGTTGGCATTTCTAAAAAGTTTAAGGAAATCAAAGAAGTAAATGACAGGTATACGAGTTAATTTGGCTGATGCATTTACTACTGGTGATTTAGACTCATATAACTTCAAGGACTTAAACTACCTCTCTGATGGGCAAGAGAAAGCTCTTTCTGAGTTTATTGACTCAGTTGAGGCTGGTGACCCCCTCACTGGTAAAAACAAGCCATCTTGGTTAAATGATGATTTAGAAGAAATTCCGCACACCTCAACTTACCAAGACTTGAGTTATTGGCATTATCATTGTGGTCCAAACTACAGTGATGCGAAAGTTAAGAATTTGACGTTTGATCTTTCTTTAAATCTGGATGGTGTTACCTCTGCGGAGGTTATTCATTATGCTAAGGAAGATGACGGTTCTATTACGATTGTAGCCTTTTCACCAGAACATGTGCCATTCCCATTGTCAGATCACCCAACAGAATCAAATCCGTTATTTGACGTTGAAGAATAACCACATTTCACAAAGCATCGACATATCAATAGAAAGCCGAACTCAATGAGCTCGGCTTTCTTCTTTTTTAGACAATAAAGATAGAGTAAAACAGCGCTATTTGCTTCTATCTCTTTATTGCGGCTATCGCTCTAGCTAGTCCAAGTAGATGAGTTGAAGTCTTGATTTCTAATTCAGATTGAATCCCCAAGAGCGCAATCCCTGCTAATATTTGTTGTGGCCTCACGACTTGGCCTGTCGGCAGCTGCATACTGTCGTATAACATTTTGAACTGTTCCCAATCATCACTTACGCTGAGTTCCCGACCTTTTGCCATACGCATAAGTCTTTTACACTCAGGTGGTATCGGTTTTCCTTCATCCCAACCCGTGACAGTCCTCACAGTTTTAAAACACAGTTCGGCAACCTCTTCCTTCGTCATCTGGCACTCTAACTCTCGAAAAATGTAATTCTTACTCATTTCGCGATACTTCAATGATAAAACCTCTAAATACAAGAGGTTGCACTACACTTACAAGATATGCACCATTAAACATAATCAGACATAATAAACACCGATTTTTGAGAGATGTTTATTATTCTTGTTATGGTGGTTTTAGTTAATTTTCATAAGTGTACTGCTATCGGAATGTGCAAAAGGTTTACCGTAAACGTGTAGGGAGGTTGTTTGGGAATATTGTAATTGACCTTTTTCGCTCATATCTAAAGTCATAGAAAAATCAGTAGTAGAATCATTTTTAGTCATGAATTTACTTTCAGCAATTCCTCTTTCTTGAGTTTTGAATGTAATCTTATCGCCAGCTTCTCCCTCTGTTACAACGCAAACAGCTCTAGGGATACAATAAGAGTTATAAACCATATTATTTTCTTTATCATAAATTAAATATCCACGTTGATCATGGAATTTCGCATCATCTCGTTTTCGAAATACTGATCTGCTCCAGTTAGACTGGACACCGCATTAAGCGACATATTGTTTTTCAAAGTTAACTGGACTTAGATACCCAAGGGCACTGTGCCTTCTTGTTCGATTATAATCAACTTCGATATATTCAAAAAGTGCTTGGCGCATCTCTTCTCGCGTCATTATCGGCTCGTATTGAACGGCTTCTACTTTCATTGAGTGGAAAAAGCTTTCAACACAGGCGTTATCCCAGCAATTTCCCTTCCTACTCATACTTTGTTTTAGATTATGGGCTGAGATTAAGTCTCTGTAGTCTTTTGAACAATATTGGCTACCTCTATCACTATGGATAATTACCCCTTCGGGCATGCCTCTACGGAACAATGCCATTGATAGCGCATCACAGACCAGAATCGCGGTCATTCTGGTGCTCATTGACCAACCAACTACTTGCCGTGAGTACAAGTCGATAACAACCGCCAAATACATCCAACCTTCGCTTGTCGCTAGATAGGTAATATCTCCAGCCCATTTTTGGTTTGGTGCTGTCGCATTAAAATCTTGCTCTAGCAAGTTCGGGGCAACAGGAAGCCTATGCTTGCTGTCTGTCGTACATTTAAACTTACGGGCTGCCTTCGCGACTAAGCTCTGGCGCTTCATGCTCGCGGCAATGGTTTTTACATCGTGCTTATTACCATTTGCCTCAAGTTCTTTTTGAATACGCCTTGCACCGTCACGTTCCTTTTTATCATCAAAGACTTCTCGAACTTTGCTGTCAAGCTGCTTTCGGTGCTCGTTGCGTTGAGTGACTTTATGGCGATTATCAATCCAATAATAAAACCCACTTCGAGAAACCCCAAACACCTTAGCCATACGGACAATCCTATATTGCATAAGGTGTTCGAGCATAAACTCATAGCAATCTACTTTAGATTTTTCGCGAAGTAGGTGGCGGCCTTTTTTACGATATCTAGCTCTTCAGCTTGCTCAGCCAATAACCGTTTGAGTTTGGCATTTTCAGTGGTGAGTTCCCTTTCTCTATCGCTGATTTTCGCATCTTTTTTGACGGCTTTACGCCATCCATAAATTTGAGATTCATACAACGATAGCTGTCGTGCGGCAGCAGCGACACCGACTTTCTCTGCCAACTTAAGTGCTTCGGATTTAAATTCAGGAGCATGTTTGATTCGTGTTTTTTTAGTTGTCATTGTTCACCTCGTTAGTGATTGTACTCACTTAACTCAGTGTCCAAAACTTCTGGTGCAGATCAATGCCCTGAAGCACTTGAACATAGGCAAATTAAATACCTGAACAATGCCGTAGAAGCCGATCATGGAAAACTGAAAAGGCTCACCAATCCAGTCAGAGGATTTAAATCAATAAAGACAGCTTATGCCACTATCAAAGGATTTGAAGTGATGCACATGTTTAAAAAAGGGCAGTTCAATATCTGGTTATCCGGTCAAGGAATAGCAGGAGAGATCCGTCTAATCACCAATGCATTGGTGAACTATTAATCATAATTCAGATAACCAGAGCACTGTCGGGTTAGGCTCAATCTTTGCAACAGAGCCCTCTATGCTCTAATACTGGTGTAAATTTGATAACCCAACGATTAATAATAGCATGATCCACAATGACTCCACGCTCTAATTATATCTCTTCAATTTCACGATAACTTAGTTTATAGGCGAGATAATAACGTACAGTTTCGAGAATAACCTCAGAGGAAAAGTGGCAGCCTTTAAACATTAAGAATCAGTATCATGAATAGAAATTAAGCAAATCTTAACTTAAAGGCTCAAAGTTTGCGAAAGAACCAAAACGACTTATCCACCCTGTCCGCGGATTTAAGGCCATGAAAACGGCGTATGCCACGCTGAAAGGTTTTGAGGTGATGCATATGTTTAAGAAAGGTCAATTCGAAATGTGGCAATATGACCGAGGAATAGCAGGAGAGATCTGTCTCATCACTAATGCATTGAGGAGGGGATGATGCTACTTTAGAGGTTCTATTCACTCACGACACTTATTTGCAACAGAGCCGTCCTCTGTAACCCTGAACCACTATTTCCAATTAACAACCTGGTTTCTGAGACTGAACTGTGGCAGCTTCCTTTCAGGAATCAAGTGCTTATTTATCTATATAATCTTTAAAGGAAAAACTATGTTTAATAACGTTTCCATACGAAATATGATGTTTGCTATCTTTGGGGCTATCATTATTTTTCTATGTATCATCGGAGCATCGGTTTATAGTGCGTTTCAAACCGCTGACAGTCTTGACGAAGCACAGAGTTTACGTCGTAAGTCTCTTGAAGTTGGCGCCATGTTTGTTGACTCATCTGCAGAGCTTACAAATAGTGCTCGGCAATATTCCGTGCTTGGAGCTCCGCGTTTTAAAGAACGCTATCACCATATATTAGCCGTACGAAGTGGTAAGAAAGAAGGCGAAGATGGACGAGTTATTTCAATCCAGCAGCGTATGAAAGAACTCCACTTCAGCCAAGAAGAGTTTGGCTATATTGCTAAAGCAAATGAATTATCTGAGACTTTATCTCAGCTAGAGGCTGAGTCGATAAAAGCGGTTGAAATGGGTGATAAAACGCGCGCCCTACAGTTGCTTTTTTCTGATGCGTATAGTGAAGAACTGAATAAGATACGTGCTGAAGTCAAGAAATTTGAAGCTGCGCTTGAAAATCGCTTGCAGCATTCTGTTAATACGCTGCGTGATGATATGACGGCAGCTGAATACCAAGTGTTCGCATCCATTGTTACATCGCTCGCTATTATCTTATTCGCTTTGTTTATTGTGATGAATCGTATTTTAACACCACTAGCAACTTCTGCGGACTTGATTAGGGGTATTGCGATTAGCAATGATTTAACGATAGAACTGCCTGAAGGACAGAATGAAATTGGTCAAGTGGGTGTCGCATTCAATTTATTTCGTCAGACTCTCATTGATGGTATGGCAAAATTCACCAGTGCTGTTGAAGAAATGAAAACTACCGTTGCACAGGTGAATGATTTTATTCAATCTTCTGAGCAGAAAGGAACTGAGCAAAATCACCAACTGACGATGGTCGCCACTGCAATGGAAGAAATGGTGGCTACATTAAGGGAAGTTGCCTCAAATGTTAGTGATGCAGCTCAGGGCGCATCGGAAGCTGAAGAAGCCGCTATGCAAGGCAAGGGAACGATGGATGAAACGAATGATAAATTCGAAGAGCTGTTTCTGTCGTTTAATCAGTCTGCTGAAACCATTCGAGCACTCTCTGAAGAGAGCAATAACATGACGCAAATGCTTGATGCGATTAAAGGTATTGCCGAACAGACAAACTTACTCGCTTTGAATGCGGCGATTGAAGCAGCACGTGCTGGAGAACAAGGTCGTGGATTTGCGGTTGTTGCAGATGAAGTCCGTTCGCTTGCTGGACGCTCTCAAGAAAGTGCAAGTGAAATTGAAAAGATGCTTGGTAATCTTCAAGCGAAAGCCCAAAGTTCCGTTGATTCTATTGAGCGCAATACTGCAGATATGCGAGAGACAAAAACGGTGATTGAAAGCGCAAGTGACACTTTAAGTGACATTGCTCAATCATCGGTAAATGCAAACCAGCTTAATAACTCTATTGCAATCGCAACAGAGGAGCAGCAGAGTGTGTCAGAGGACATCAATATAAATATAAGTCAGTTACATGAAGGTTCACAGGAATTGGTTGAAGAAATGAGAGATTTTCTAGCAGCAGCGCGTCGTTTGGATACTGTAGCGGAAAATGTCGATAAGGTTACGAAACAGTTCAATATTCACTAATAAGCCAATGTGCACTTGCAAACGAAGTAATGGTGTTTAGAAATCTGTGTCATTTCAGTAAGATATATGAAACAGGAATGACACAGAACCAAAACTATTGAGCGACAATTAGATTGGCCGGTTGATCTGTTACATTTGGACAAACTCTCTATTGGGAAGCTTTGTGCCAGGAAAACGAATTACAGATCAACAAATCAGGCTCTGTTGCAAAGTTCGTCGAATCAGCTAATTTTTTTTATTTTTAGGCTAGCTAGCTCATGGCACTCTTTAAGTATCGACAATTTTCCTATGACATTATCATTTGAGCTGTTCGTTGGTATTGTAAATACGGGATAAGCTATCGAGAGCTCGAAGAGATGCTCTGTGAACGGGGTGTCAACGTAGATCACCGTACGATTTATCGTTGAGTTCAACGTTATGCGCCTGAAATTGAAAAACGCTTACGGTGGTACTGGAAACCTAAAATGGGGTTGAATTGGCAAGTGGATGAAACCTACATCAAAGTGAAAGGAAAGTGGGTGTACCTGTATCGTGCTATTGATAAGAAAGGCCATACCGTCGATTTATATTTGTTATCTAGACGCAATGCTAAAGCAGCGAAACGCTTTTTGGGTAAGGCGTTGAAAGGACTCAAGTATTGGGAGTCCTTTCAACGCCATCAATACCGACAAGGCCGCTTCCTATGGGGTCGCCATCACGGAATTAAAGAAAGAAGGTCATTGCTCTGAAGCACTTGAACATAGGCAAATTAAATACCTGAACAATGCCGTAGAAGCCGATCATGGAAAACTGAAAAGGCTCATCAATCCAGTCCGAGGATTTAAATCAATGAAGGCAGCTTATGCCACTATCAAAGGATTTGAAGTGATGCACATGTTTAAAAAAGGCCAGTTCAATATCTGGTTATCCGGTTAAGGAATAGCAGGAGAGATCCATCTAATCACCAATGCATTGGTGAACTATTAATCATTATTCAGATAACCAGATCACTGTCGGGTTAGGCTCAATCTTTGCAACAGAGCCGGTCAGAGAGCCACGGTTAATGAGTGATTGGTTGTGTTGCTTCCAGTTGGTTGTTTTGTAACGAGGTTTAGGCATAGAGCTACGAGTGAGAGTAGCTGATCAGATCGTAGGTTCTTGATTTAGTTCCATTGAATTACGCAACAAAGCCGTGATCATAACCTATCCCCCTTGTTTGCAACAAAACCTTGAATGTAGGTTTTGACTTGCCAATGAAATTCAAGCTCTCATCGGGGTTTGAGCTCAGAGACTCTTAGCATATATACCCATTATTTTTACCCGTACTCCCGCCCGATAGGGCGGGAGTTCACAGCAAAATTACTAATCATCAATATGCCAGTAAGAGCGTGTTAAGCGTTATGGATTTAATACTTCTTTTAATTTCTTACCGGCTTTAAATTTTGGACTTTTTGAAGCGGCAATTTGAAGAACTTCACCTGTTTTTGGGTTGCGGCCTTCACGTGCTGCACGATGAGTTATTTTGAATGTGCCAAAATCGACCAAAGCCACATCATCACCCGCGGCCAATGTGGTGGTGATGCCTTCGATGAGGGCTTTGAGTGCGGTATCGGCTTCTTTTTTGGTTATATCTGCTTCTTCTGCGATATGATCAACTAATTCTTTACGGTTCATCTCTTTTCCTTGTTCTCTGGTTGGTTTTTCTTCTTCATCCCATTTGCTGGTCGTATAACGAAAGGCTAGGGGTTTATAGACAATGTCGCTAATTTCTATTTTAAACGTGTTTTGAGTCGCGTGTGTGGTGGCACTGGCGGCAGCTAAAGAGCGCATGTACACGGTTTCGAACTTAAGCGTATTTCTTTCTCTATCCAAATAACAGATGCTAAAGACAGCCATACTCTTCCTGTTATATAAAAGTCAAAATTGTCATCAAAAATTACTGTGTTGTAATTTAAGATGATCGAGGTAGGCATTATAACCCTATTTTTGAGCCGCCTAGCTAACCTATCATATTGTTTTTCCGTATGTTAAACATTTTGATTTTGACTGGTATATAAACCTGATCTCAAATATTTAGAGGGATCCATCGCGTAGTTAGAAAGACGGAAATAGTTTAGAGCGCAGACCAATAGTGTTTATGTCGTTGAGTTTTATGGTTTGGATGAGAATTGAGCGTTAACGAATCTCAATTAGTAACGGTGTAAGGAAGAATTATGAGAAAGAGCTATTTATTTTGTTTGTTGTTAGTTATCGCTGGTTGCACCGCCTCTGTGGAAAAAGAACATTCATATGAAGGGCATTTTACTTATGGCCATGAAGTATCTGAATTTCGGGTTCTGTCGCAAATCTAGTTAGAGGCGTGATACACCCACCCTATAGATATAATTATACTGCGAGTGCGTAGAATCGCTCAAAGACCGTCTGGCCTTCAATATCTATCTGATCTTGTTTCAACATCGTCCACACTTCCCGCCCATGCAAACTGGCCAAAGCTCCTTCCGTTGACTTCCAACCTAGAGCTTGACGTGTTTTCTGATTCACCCAACGGTGGCTCTGCTCAACGATATTGTTGAGATATTTAATGTCCAAAATCTCTACCAGTGAGAGCATAAAATAACTCGTCAACCAAAGCTGAACATTCATCGAATCAATGGCCGCGTAGTTACTCCTACTTCCACCTATGATGATTTTGCTTGGTAAACCATTTTGTGACATAGCCTGGTTCTGTCGCAAACTTTGAGCCTTTAAGTTAAGATTTGCTTAATTTCTATTCATGATACTGATTCTTAATGTTTAAAGGCTGCCACTTTCCCTCTGAAGTTATTCTCGAAACCGTACGTTATTATCTCGCCTATAAGCTGAGTTATCGTGAAATAGAAGAGATACAATTAGAGCGTGGAGTCGTTGTAGACCACACTACTATTAATCGTTGGGTTATCAGATTTACACCAGTATTGGAGCATAGAGCCAGGCGTAGAAAGAAGCCGGTGTCTGACTCGTGGCGTATGGATGAAACCTACATCAAAGTGAAGGGGAAATGGGTCTACTATTACCGAGCCGTCGATAAATTTGGACATGTGATTGATTATTATCTTAGCCCGAACCGTGATGAGGCTGCTGCTAAAGCCTTTCTTAATAAGGCTATTTCACAAAATGGTTTGCCAAACAAAGTGGTTATAGACGGAAGTAAGAGTAACTACGCGGCCATTGATTCGATGAATGTTCAGCTTTGGTTGACGGGGTATTTTATGCTCTCGCTGGTAGAGATTTTGGACATTAAATATCTGAACAATATCGTCGAGCAGAGCCACCGTTGGGTGAAGCAGAAAACACGTCAAGCTCTAGGTTGGAAGTCAACGGAAGGAGCTTTGGCCAGTTTGCATGGGCGGGAAGTGTGGACGATGTTGAAACAAGATCAGATAGATATTGAAGGCCAAACGGCCTTTGAGCGATTCTACGCACTCGCAGGATAATTGTATCTGTAGGGTGGGTCTGTCACGCCTCCAACTAGACTTGCGACAGAACCCTTTTTTGCCCGAAAATCAGGACTCCTGTAGGCCATGCTCGAATTATGCTAATGAGGGGGAATAAATGAAAATCGTATTTTTGCTTAGTTCCATTGTTTTTGCTTTGAGTTTTTCGTTCAGCTTATTGGCTGCAGATAACCAACAGGAAGAGGAGTACCAATCTTTGGTTGGGCTGTTCTTTGATGCCGCTCGTATCGGCAATAATGAAGTGGTCGATGCATTTTTTTCGCAAAGTTTCCCTATTGATCAACGTAATAACCAAAGTTACACAGCACTCATGATTGCGGCTTATCAAGGAAATAGAGAAACCGTCCGCTTGCTACTCGATTCGGGGGCAAATGCGTGTTTGCAAGATAAGCGAGGTAACACTGCTTTGATGGGAGCACTGATTAAACGTGAAATTGGTATTGCGAAAGATTTGTACCAAGCGGAGTGTGCCCCAGAACTGCGTAATAAAGCAGGACTTAATCTGAAAGAATTTGCTGAAATCTATGGTCAATCTAATGTGCTGAAATCCCTTCAGTACTGAATGAAGAGTACTAATAACAATAAAAAGGACGTAACAATATGGACAAAACAACATGGCTTGCTGTATTAACTCTTATTTCTTCGCCTGTTTTTGCTGAAACAGTGAGTGTTGAAATGATCGATCTTGGCTCTGGCCAGTCAGCCGGAATTGTGAAGATAAGCTCAAGTGATTACGGAGCTGTATTTACACCTGAATTGAAAGGTTTGCCAGCTGGTACGCATGGGTTCCATGTGCACGCGAATGGTTCGTGCGATAGCATCACAAAAGATGGCAAAATCATACTCGGCGGAGCTGCAGGGGGGCATTATGACCCAGAGGATACGGGTAAACATGGTTTCCCTTGGACGGATGATAATCACCTTGGTGATTTACCACCGCTTTACGTCAATGCTCATGGTATAGCTGATCAGCCAATAATGGCGCCAAGAGTTACATTGGATGACGTGAAAGGCAGAGCTTTGATGATTCACGCTGGCGGTGATAACCATTCTGACCATCCAGCTAAGCTTGGCGGTGGTGGTGCACGCATTGTATGTGGCGTGATTAAGTAATCCTCTTCCTTAAAGTCGTTAAAAGTGCCCCAGCTTATTTGGGGCGCTTTTTGGTTCTGTCGCAAACTTTGAGCCTTTAAGTTAAGATTTGCTTACTTTCCATACACGATACTGATTCTCAATGTTTAAAGGCCACCACTTTCCCTCTGAAGTTATTCTCGAAACCGTACGTTATTATCTCGCCTATAAGCTCAGTTATCGTGAAATCGAAGAGATACAATTAGAGCGTGGAGTCATAGTAGATCACACTACTATCAATCGTTGGGTTATCAAATTTACACCAGTAATGGAGAACAGAGCGAGGTGTAGAAAGAAGCCGGCGGTGTCTGACTCGTGGCGTATGGATGAAACCTACATCAAAGTAAAGGGGAAATGGGGTTACTATTACCGAGCCGTCGATAAATTTGAAAATGTGATTGATTATTATCTTAGCCCGAACCGTGATGAGGCTGCTAAAGCCATCTCACAAAATGGTTTACCAAGTAAGGTCGTTATAGATGGAAGTAAGAGTAACTACGCGGTCATTGATTCAATGAATGTTCAGCTTTGGTTGACGGGTTATTTCATGCTCTCATTGGTAGAGATTTTAGACATTAAATATCTGAACAATATCGTTGAGCAGAGTCACCGTTGGGTGAAGCAGAAAACACGTCAAGCTCTAGGTTGGAAGTCAACGGAAGGAGCTTTGGCCAGTTTGCATGGGCGTGAAGTGTGGACGATGTTGAAACAAGATCTGATAGATATTGAAGGCCAGACGGCCTTTGAGCGACTCTATGCACTCGCAGTATAATTGTACCTGTCGGGTGGGGCTGTCACGCCTCTAGCTAGATTTGCGATAGAACCCAATTAGGGCATCAAATAAATACCTCCACAATATCAGTAACTCAAAGATCAGAAACAGAACCGAGACTTAGAAAACAGAACAAAAACCAAAGAAGGCGATATAAAGCATCACATTGAAATAATTGAAATCTATAAAATGCACCAAATTGTTAACTTCTCACTCCCCAAAAAACGGTAAAATAATAATGATTTTCATTATCAGAATAATAATTTAGCCGTATTGAGGGAACTATGCAGGCGCAAAAATATAAGATTTCAGCCATTTCTTTGGCGCTCTCCGCCATATTTTCAAATCTAGCTTTCGCCGACGACGATCATGCCCATGAAACCATAACCGTTCTAGGGGAAACTTATCGAAACACAGCGACTAAGACCTCTCTAGATCCAGAGGAGACACCACAGGCTCTTTCCATCGTAACTCAAGATGAGTTGAACACTCGTGGTGCAAGTTCGATATCCGAAGCTGTTCGATACACTTCAGGTATTCATACCGATCTGCGTGGTGGGATGGTCACTCGATTTGATCTGTTTAATATTCGTGGTTTTACTAACTACACCAACTTCTATGATGGACTCCCGCTTCCATACAATAACTTTTTCTTGCAACCACAGATTGATACTGTCGCTGTAGAGCAAATTGAGGTATTCAAAGGGCCAACGTCTGTACTTTACGGAAACATGCCACCAGGTGGTATGGTCAATATCATTGCAAAATCACCACAAAAGCAAAGCGCTCATAGTGTTGGCGTATCAGCTGGTACAAATAACCTTCAACAAGCTAAGTTTGATAGCACGGGACAAATTGGTGATAGCGACTTTACTTATCGCATAGTAGGTCTAGCTCGTAAAAAAGACGGCCAAGTCGATGCGTCAAAAGAAGAGCGTTACGTGATTGCACCTTCACTTGATTGGCAGGTTACTGACAACACCTTAATTAACTTCAATGCTTATTACCAAGATGATCCAGAGGGCAACGTGTTTACGTCAGTTCCTGCATCTGGCTCAGTTCTTAGTAACCCTGTAGGCAAGCTTTCCCCAGATACATTCTTAGGTGACGAAAACTGGAGTATGTTTGACCGTCAGGTTCTATTGGTTGGCTATAAAATCCTTCATAACTTCAATAATCAGTGGCAATTTCTTCAAAATGCACGTTTTATGGACGCGTCTATGAAACAAGAAGAGGTCTTTAATAGCTTCTTAATGGCAGACAATCGAACCATGGCGCGAACGGCTTTTGCCACCGATGAAGAAGTGAAGTCGTTTGTTATTGATAACCAGCTGTCGGGTTATTTCGAGACAGATTCGATTGGTCATAACTTACTAATTGGTATCGACTACCAAAGCGTTGACACCGATGTATTTGGTAAACAGACCTCTCCGCTAGTTACGCCACTGTTGCAAGACATCTTCAATCCAAATACCAATAGCATCGATCGCGATACTCTATTTTTTGCCGGTGATCGTAAGACTGAAGTTGATATGACACAACTGGGGGTTTACCTTCAAGACCAATTCACTTGGAACAACTTAGTGATGGTTGCGGGTTTACGTTGGGACAGTGTTGAGTCGGATACCAAAGCTGTTGAAAATAACTATGTATTCGCGACTACAACTAACAGTACGGAAAAGATCGACGATACCAACATTTCAATGCGAGTTGGTGCACTTTACCAATTCGATAACGGTATTCATCCATATGCTTCCTATTCAGAAAGCTTCGAGCCTGTTTCAGGTGTCGATGCTGCAGGACGTGCATTTGAGCCGTCAACGGGTGAGCAATGGGAAGTGGGGGTGAAGTACGCGCCATTAACCAGCGATCTTCAAGCTTCAGTGGCGTTGTTCCACATTACCAAAGAAAAAGCGATGCTGAACGATCCTGATAACTTGTCTGCACCTCGTTATCAAGCCGGTGAAATTGTCTCTCAAGGTGTGGAGCTCGAGGCAAAATGGCAAGCGGCAGAGCAATTGAATCTCACGGCCAACTATACTTATGTGGATATGGAAATTACCAAAGATGACTTCTACAACCAAGAAAGTCGTACTCCGGTATGGGTACCTGAGCAAACTGCCTCACTGTGGGGTAACTACTATTTTACTGACATGTTGAACGGCCTAAGACTGAGTGCCGGTGTACGATATGTAGGTGAAGCACAGCTAGACCCTCAAAACAGCGATACGGTTCCAGACTACACACTAGTCGATGCCGCTGCTAGCTACGTCTTCTCGTCACTTGACGACACGACACTAACAGTGAGTGCAACCAACTTATTCGACAAAGAGTACTTTAGTTGTTACGACCAAATCAGTTGTTGGTATGGAGAAGAGCGAACCATAGAAGCCAGTATTGATTACAGCTTCTAGCTTATTGGTGGTTTCTAAATCATTGTTGAACGCTCAAATAGCTCTTTGCCATACTCGCGTAGTACAGTAGGTTTTGCTGATAAATATTCAGTGTAGGTAAAATATTGCAGGCTTTATGGGCTTTTTTTCCTAAATCAGAGAACTAATGCTTAAAGCTACGATTAGATCATCTAAGTTCACTCACATACTTAGAGCAATGCCAAAGCCTCGCTACAGAACAACTAACTGGAAACAATATAACTAAGCCCTAATCAATCGTGGTTCACTGACATTCTGGATTGATGAAGAAGCGATTCAACAGTGGAAGCAACTCAAGCAAGGTAAACGGTTCTGTCGCAAACTTTGAGCCTTTTAGTTAAGATTCGCTTAATTTTCACTTATGATACTGATTTTTAATGTTTAAAGGCTGCCACTTTCCCTCTGAAGTTATTCTCGAAACCGTACGTTATTATCTCGCCTATAAGCTGAGAAGAGCCGCTGAGTTATCGTGAAATAGAAGAGATACAATTAGAGCGTGGAGTCGTTGTAGACCACACTACTATTAATCGTTGGGTTATCAAATTTACACCAGTATTGGAGCATAGAGCCAGGCGTAGAAAGAAGCCGGTGTCTGACTCGTGGCGTATGGATGAAACCTACATCAAAGTAAAGGGTAAATGGGTCTACTATTACCGAGCCGTCGATAAATTTGGAAATGTGGTCGATTATTACCTTAGCCAAAACCGTGATGAGGCAGCCGCTAAAGCCTTTCTGAATAAACCTATTGCACAAAATGGCTTACCAAACAAAGTGGTTATAGACGGAAGTAAGAGTAACTACGCAGCCATTGATTCGATGAATGTTCAGCTTTGGTTGACGGGGTATTTTATGCTCTCGCTGGTAGAGATTCTTGACATTAAATATCTGAACAATATCGTTGAGCAGAGTCACCGATGGGTGAAACAGAAAACACGTCAAGCGCTAGGTTGGAAGTCAACGGAAGGAGCTTTGGCCAGTTTACATGGGCAGGAAGTGTGGACGATGCTCAAACAAGAGCAGATTGATATTGAAGGTGATACGGCCTTTGAGCGATTCTACGTCCTCGCAGGATAATTGTACCTGGAGGATTGGTCTGTCACACCTCTAGCTAGATTTGCAACAGAACCGCCAAATCCCATCGGCAATCATCCATTGCCTCAGCGTTTCTACACTGACATAAAGATGGTGTTGTTCGATTAACTTTTCATGCGCAAATGTTGGAGGGAAGTCTGGATAATGTTCATGAATCACTTGCAACACTAAAGCTCGATATTCTGGCAGATAACAGCGATTACTGGGTCTTCCTCATGCTTGATGGCTTAATCCCGCAGGCCCTGATTACTCCAGTCGTTTTAGTTGACGCCGAACTTGGCGTGGGATTTTAGCAGCATCACATTGTCGTAAGCGACGTTCTAATACGTCTTGTAAAACCTTCAAGCGGTCTAGTTCTTTATCACTCATGGTTATCAACATCTCGGTCAAATCCTCTCAGTAAATAAATCAATAAAGAGGACATTTCTAAATAGGTCAAACCGGATATTACTATCTGGGGCTTACATTTTCGGTGGTGATTATGCCGAATATATTAAATGAGAGATTGCTAATAAAAAGGGCTTGGTCAGTTACTAAGCCCTTTTTGATGTGATGCTACTCGCAACTTTCAGTCATCTGAACAGAGGATTTTATGAGTTCGCTCATATAGATTAAACCATCGGTTTCCTCTTCAAAGCCTACAGGTTCTCGATTCTCAGCAAATCCTGAAAACAGTACATAGATTTCTTGATACGGCTCTCCGAACCTTTGAGCTTTTGCTAGTGAAGCTTGTTCAATAACCTTCATTTGTTTTTGTTCGCCATTTAACCAAAAAATCTCGTTTGATCCACAGAAACGAAAATCTGAAACTTCACTTCCATATGTGAAATATCCTTCATAGAGCTGGTTCTTGGAGACTGAACACCCAGACACAGCAAGTAATGCAATGAATGGGATTGTATTTGATAATTTCATTACTAATTCCTTTATCTTCTCTAACGCTCATTAATCAATTTCTTCGCTACACGAATGACAGTACGAGCTGATACGCTTGTTAGCTTTGCTGTGTCGCTTATGCTCAGTCCATTAATGACTCTAAGTTGATAGATTTTTTCATGGAGTTCTAGATCTGCCTGTCTGCCGCGATACTTACCTTCCTCTTTCGCTTTTTTTATTCCCTCTGCCTGACAGCGACGGCGATCTTGGTAATCTTTCCTTGCGATAGCGGCCAACATATCCATCATCATACTGTTGATGGCCTTTATCATCGAGTTGGTGAATTCGTCTGTTATTTGGGGGGAGAATGCAATATGACTCGTTGGTAAGTCTAAACTGATCACCTTTAACTCTTTCTCAAGTAACATTTCTTTTAATGTGAACCAACTTTTTTCATCTAGACGTGAAAGGTGATCTATCTGCTCAATGATAATTGCGTCTCCGATTGCTGCATCATCAAGTAAACGTAAAGTTCTGGTCTTTGTAGTGAAGCACCGGATTTGTTTTCTATATACCATCCGGCCACACGAAACCCTTTTTGCTGTACAAATTGCTGTAATGAATGTTGTGCTCGTTTCGCATCTTGATCGGAAGTTGATGCTCTTAGGTAGCCAAAGATGTACATAGTTCCCTCAAAATGACATTTAAGTAATGATCTAATGGTGTGTGTCATATAGGTTATGACATTCATGGTTTTTGTGTCAATTTGGGCTGGTGATCTATAGGTATAGCTAAGTGGCACAGTCAGTTTTCGTAAATAGAAACTTAATCATTGCTGCAATGATTAAAGGGGTGGTGATGGCGGAAGTTAGAATGAGCCAAATTCAAAAAGCTGTGCTGAGTTGTTTGGCCAAAGCGTTTACAAAAGGTATAAAAGAAGGTAAATCAACGGTCATCAACCAAGCCGTAAATCATTTCCTTCAAAAAGATATCCACCCGAACAATTTTCGACTCTCATGCAAAACCCTAGAGGAGCGCGGGCTAATCATGCGTAAGAAAGTGGATTTGGATTGGTATATCAACATAACGCCCGAGGGATTTGAGATGGCGCTGTCTTGGCTAGACTGAAAAAGGTGGAGCTTGACTATGCCGGTATATTTGAGGCTTTGTTGACTCGCTCATTAAATCATCAATTTTGATTTGAGCGTGTCTTCCTTTACTCTTGCCATCTATCTTCGTTTCCAGTTCAAACATCATGCCTTACAAATACAACGGATCCAGACGTCATCACTTCAAAAAGCCTACCTATCGGCAAACCAATTATGCTGAATACAACCAAAGTCTTCGTGATCGTGGGCGCATTGATATCTGGTTATCTGACGACATCATAGAGAACTGGAAAACTGAGCAACGTTCTTACGAGGCTTTGTTTCCGTACTCGACCCACACTGTCTTTTGATGCCATCAGGCGACTCGGTAACTCTCGGGCATACCAAGTTGGGTAAATCGATTCAATATTGGTGCGCCTAGCATCATTTCCGGTTGTTGATTGTTAAAGTCTCTACTGTGTAATTTGGGGCCTATAATTGTTTTGTAACGGTGCATTGCATTCTCTGAGACATTCCGTTTTCCATACTGCTTTTTCTTTTGCCAGCGTATGGGGCTTAAGGCAGAATACACCACCAAATTGCTCATCCTTTTAGGGTTATGAGTATCGTCTGCATACAGATTTTCTTTGGGAGGAATGGCTATGTCACTCTCTGGAAATTTGCTCGTTAAGGCATCATAGACGTCATCGCTATCATACATTTTATCTGCTGAAACATGGTCCACTTCCACATCAACTTGGTCACATAACTCCTCGACCACCTGAAAATCCATGGTGTCTTTCTTCGTCAATATCGCGCCATGAATACTATGTTCATCACCAATAGTAAAGTGCGCTTTTTTCCAGCTGCGCTTTGCGTTAACTTTATGTTTTTCTTGGTGCCATTCACCCTTACCAAATTCTTTCAGGCCAGTGGAATCAATGGCTATCGCCACTAAATCTTCATCGGCTTTGTCTGTTTTTTGGTTCTGTCGCAAGTCTAGTTGGAGGCGTGACAGACCCACCCTACAGATACAATTATCCTGCGAGTGCGTAGAATCGCTCAAAGGCCGTTTGGCCTTCAATATCTATCTGATCTTGTTTCAACATCGTCCACACTTCCCGCCCATGCAAACTGGCCAAAGCTCCTTCCGTTGACTTCCAACCTAGAGCTTGACGTGTTTTCTGCTTCACCCAACGGTGGCTCTGCTCGACGATATTGTTCAGATATTTAATGTCCAAAATCTCTACCAGCGAGAGCATAAAATACCCCGTCAACCAAAGCTGAACATTCATCGAATCAATGGCCGCGTAGTTACTCTTACTTCCGTCTATAACCACTTTGTTTGGCAAACCATTTTGTGAAATAGCCTTATTAAGAAAGGCTTTAGCAGCAGCCTCATCACGGTTCGGGCTAAGATAATAATCAATCACATGTCCAAATTTATCGACGGCTCGGTAATAGTAGACCCATTTCCCCTTCACTTTGATGTAGGTTTCATCCATACGCCACGAGTCAGACACCGGCTTCTTTCTACGCCTGGCTCTATGCTCCAATACTGGTGTAAATCTGATAACCCAACGATTAATAGTAGTGTGGTCTACAACGACTCCACGCTCTAATTGTATCTCTTCTATTTCACGATAACTCAGCTTATAGGCGAGATAATAACGTACGGTTTCGAGAATAACTTCAGAGGGAAAGTGGCAGCCTTTAAACATTAAGAATCAGTATCATGAATAGAAATTAAGCAAATCTTAACTTAAAGGCTCAAAGTTTGCGACAGAACCGCGTACCTTTAGGACTGGATGATTTTGGGCTCAAAACGGCGTCGCTCATTACTGTTATTTAACATAATGAATATAATGCGATCCAGTTTAAGATATTGAAAAGTAAGGAGATATTGAGTGTTTTTTTGCAGGGGTGGTTAAAAATGGAGCGGTTGGGGAAATATAAAGGCTATGAAATTGATATAAATAAAGTATAATATGTGATTACGTATCACAGATTATAATGACTGCATGTAAGTTATTGATATGATTACAGATAATATTCATTATGTTAAACGATTTTGTGAAAATGTGATTTAAGGCTTGAGCCCCATAAAGTAAGTGCGCTATAATAAACGCAGATTCTTAAAGTGAAAAGTGCATTACATAGCACGCTACTACATAGTTTTCTATGTAGTGTATTTTTTAAGAATTGAGAGTGTGTTGGACCCTCAATCTAACTATATAGCATTCGCAAAGCAGCCGTTCTCCCACAAGTGAACGGCTTTTTTGTGCCTGAAATTTAAGTATTTGATCTTTCTGACGATCTTGTGTAAATTAAAGGTTCATTGTTTGACCTGAGAAATCAAACAACCCTAAAATCTTGTGGAATCAAAATATGAATCAGACCATTGTGTCTTGCCTATGGCAAGCAACCCTCAGACTCCAGACCTCAGTAATAACCGCATTGACATCAGATCCTCAGATCCTGATTTGTCTAGGTTATGGCTTAGAGGGCGAGTCTCATGTTTGCAGATAACCTTGCGCCAGCGTTAGCTAAATCCCAATACGACAAAGCGTATCGCTTGATGCGTAAAACGCGTAAGCGTGAACTCATCGATATGCACCACAAAGTGCTCAATCCTAAGCCCGCTCAATCTGAGACAGAGCTTGACCAGGACGATTACGCGATCGGCTTTAAGGCTCGACGTTTGCTTCGTAGTGGCGAGGTGGTCAATCTTCCCCACGAGTACGCTTTTATCTTGAAAGCCTGCCAAGAGTTTATCCATAATCCCCAACGCTTTCCTGCGCTGTTCGCTTGGGGCGGCGCGGCGATTAATAACATCCAGTGCCGAACGCTGATTGCCAAAGTCTTAGCTTGTATCTTACCTAACACGGATTTGATTGGTGGCCGTATCGGTGTGCCGACCGAAGCCGGTTTGAAAACCATCAGCTATGACCAACTTCAGGAAGACTACGCGTTGCGTTGGGGCGAGTATATTTCACCGAAGTCGTTCGCTAAGGTGATTCGATACTTGCAACGGGCGACTTACTTGTACAGCGAGCGCATTAATGTGTGCGTCGATGATGCCGAAGGTACGGTGCGCAGCGCGGCGGCTTACAAGCAATTTACCGAAGCTTTCTTTAGAGACATTAAAGTGGTTCGCTATCCTAATATCTGTGAGTTGATCATCGCTTCTCGCAAGCGTATGGAAAAGAAAGGCTTGCGTTTTGACTGGCTAAACTTTCGTACCATTGCTTCTGGTATTCAGGAGATCTACAACGCGACGCGCTGTAATGATTTTGCTAAGAACGTGGCTAACCTGTTCACAGCAACGCCTCACTATTCCCCTTCCCCACACTAGCTATAGAGAAGTATCCGCTTAACGGCGGAGGATTTTGCACGTCTGTAGCCTATTTTTGGTTAAATATCCACCAGTATTCTTCGTGTTTACCAGAGTCTAAGCCTGATCCCCCTCCCCTCCTGATTGTTCTGAGTCGCTTTTTTATGTCAATTTCTAAAGGGGGTGCAATAAAAGGGTGTAAGAAAAGAGCACAAAGATGGCACTAAAAAATGGACTGCGGTTATGTGTACTTCGTAGTTAAACTTCGTATATATATAAATAAATATTTAAGTAAACATTAGATAAAAAGTTTAGGTTCACGCTGGCTGCTACATACTTGTATGTAGAGCCAGTGTGAAGCCGACAAGCGATAGCGCGTCAGTCTCATCCCGATGTCTTACTTAATCGATCCTTTAAAAACCGTCGCTTCGCTCCAAGGTACCTACAGCCAGCATTAGGTCAAACTCACTAAAGGAAACAACATCATCGCTGGCTACGCTGGATCTTTCTTTTGTCATTCGACAGGAACCACCTGAGCATATACGTAAAGTCTAGTGGAACCACCACAAAAACTAATCAATAAATCAACCAACAACGCATCTCTTACTCGCTTCGCTCGCGCATTCTAGCAAGGGGGGAAGCAATATTCGTACCGTTTATATTATCTATCCATTAAATATTCTCTAGAGAGAGCTGTCCTTATCTTACTCACTGCGTGAGCGCGTTCTGGTATTCGTCGCGCAGCGACTCATGTTACTAAAAGTGACAAGGTAACCGTCTTGGTTTTCTGCGAAGAGCTTAAGGGTTGATTTGTGAATAGAGCTTACAAAAACATTTGTGATCACAATTATTAGAATGATTACTCTGACTGATAAATGCCCCATTGTTGGATAGACCTTTTACTTATTCATATGCTGTTCATATGTGTTTTCCCTACCAAATCTAATCCGATGAAAGAAGGTAAGACCATGCTCACTTCGGTCGTGTGTAGGTTGATAATCGTACTACTCAGAATCCGCCTAAGTTATACGGAAACTTTCGCCAATTTCTTAAGTTCACATCCTAGACGCTATGCACAGATGCGGGCATTCGATTGAGTGTCACAAGCGTTATGATTGGTTGCATAATTAACGGGTGTCGCACTGGCGACTGAAATCCGCGAGCGTTATGTGAATAATGCTACTTCAGTTGAGGTTTGGACAGTAATGGCGTATATTTGTGCTATGCAAGCAATTAGCTTGAATGTAGAGGTAGGTTATGCAGGAGGTTCTTATGAGATCTCAAACTAGTCAAAAAAGTAAAACTCGTGAAATTCCTTTTACTTACGACCTAAAACAAATGGAAAAAGCTGTTCACAGTAAGCGCACAAGAGTACCAAAAATGAAATCATTTGAGGACTTTGAGAAGTGGTTGGAGAGCTAGAGTATTAATGTCTGAAAATATTTTAGAAACGTCAGAAATGCTCAAGGACAAGGTCAAAAAGCTAGGTAAGTTCGAAAAGGGGAAAATGTTTGAGTTTTTTCAGACTTTCGAACAAGGTGGTTTTACTGCAATTGATAACTATTTTGTCCAGGGTCACAAAGTCCGTAACAAAGCTTCAGATGATGTTGACACAAATGACCCTGATTTTATCGCAAAGGTTAAGTTTGCTCAGCAGCATTCTCTCTGGCATTTTCATGTTGGCTTCTATGACTTTGGTTATGATCTTAAAGGTTATGAAGTGTCCAAAAATGGTGAGCTGACTTCCCAATGGGTAATTCATTACCAAAAGTTTGCAGATAACCATATTAACGTAGCAGACCTCACGCCTCACCCCCCTTTTGAACTTCCCCCAAAAGAAGCTTTAAAATAAATGCACATAACAGATAAGGATTAAGCGTTACGTCGCCAATGTTAAATCCTTATCTGTTATGTTCTAAATTTTGTAGTCAGAAACTTCTAAGCTCCAAGATCCTTCCTTACGACGTACTAATTGAACATTTACACCACTTGATGGTTCTGTCGCAAACTTTGAGCCTTTAAGTTAAGATTTGCTTAATTTCTATTCATGATACTGATTCTTAATGTTTAAAGGCTGCCACTTTCCCTCTGAAGTTATTCTCGAAACCGTACGTTATTATCTCGCCTATAAGCTCAGTTATCGTGAAATCGAAGAGATACAATTAGAGCGTGGAGTCGTTGTAGACCACACTACTATTAATCGTTGGGTTATCAGATTTACACCAGTATTGGAGCATAGAGCCAGGCGTAGAAAGAAGCCGGTGTCTGACTCGTGGCGTATGGATGAAACCTACATCAAAGTGAAGGGGAAATGGGTCTACTATTACCGAGCCGTCGATAAATTTGGACATGTGATTGATTATTATCTTAGCCCGAACCGTGATGAGGCTGCTGCTAAAGCCTTTCTTAATAAGGCTATTTCACAAAATGGTTTGCCAAACAAAGTGGTTATAGACGGAAGTAAGAGTAACTACGCGGCCATTGATTCGATGAATGTTCAGCTTTGGTTGACGGGGTATTTTATGCTCTCGCTGGTAGAGATTTTGGACATTAAATATCTGAACAATATCGTCGAGCAGAGCCACCGTTGGGTGAAGCAGAAAACACGTCAAGCTCTAGGTTGGAAGTCAACGGAAGGAGCTTTGGCCAGTTTGCATGGGCGGGAAGTGTGGACGATGTTGAAACAAGATCAGATAGATATTGAAGGCCAAACGGCCTTTGAGCGATTCTACGCACTCGCAGGATAATTGTATCTGTAGGGTGGGTCTGTCACGCCTCCAACTAGACTTGCGACAGAACCTTCAGTCTGGGCTCAGAATTCCTTCTTTCCCATCCAATCCAGCAACTCGATGATCAACCCCGAATTTAAATGGAAACACTTTGCTCCTGAAATCATCCTTTGGTGCCTTCGGTGGTATGGTTCAACACCGATGAGTTACGCGAACCTCAGTGACATGCTGGCAGAGCGGGGGATCTCGGTTAATCGTTCGACCATTTATCGTTGGTTCATTGAATATGCCCCGACATTACGTAAGAAGTTACGTCGCCATCAATTCATCCGGACAGACTCTTCGTGGCAGCTCGATGAAACCTACGTCAAAGTGAAGGGGAAATGGCACTGCCTTTACCGTGCTATCAATAAGCAAGGCGAGACGCTGGATTTCTATTTCTCTCACAAACGTAATAAAGAAGCCGCTTATCAGTTTCTTCGCTGCTGCTTGAGATATTACGACGTAGACAATCAGCCTAAAACATTAAACACCGACAAACATTCCTCATACGCCAATGCGATTGCTCGCTTAAAGAAGGAGGGCCGACTGCGAGCGGATGTCGAGCAGCGGCAAGTGAAATACCTCAATAATAGTATCGAGTCTGATCACGCCCCAATAAAAAAACTCGTTGTAGCCACCAGAGGGTTTAAAATACGAAAACGAGCTTGGTCAACTATCCAAGGATTCGAATCATTACGGATGTTGAACAAGTGTAGTGGTCAAGTAAAACTGGCCACAGTTTTATAAGGGAACCAAAACTGTCGTTCCGACTCATTTGGTGTTAATCCACCATTGTATTGATGTGGACGATGCTGGTTGTAATAACCAACCAAATAATCCGTTATTGCTTTCTGTGCCTCTGTAAAACTTCTATAGCCATTCTTTGGTACCCATTCCGTTTTTAAACTTCTGGACACTCGCTCCATAGGACTATTATCCCAACAGTTCCCTCGACGACTCATACTTTGAGTGATTCGATATCTCCATAGCAACTGACGATATTTTTTACTCGTATAGTGGCAACCTTGATCCGAGTGGAACATTACACCAGACGGCCTTCCGCGGCTCTCATTGGCCATGGTCAGCGCCTTGCCAGTCAATACACTATCTGGTGAGTTAGACATTGCCCAACCGATGACTTTTCGTGCGAACAAGTCAATAACAACGGCTAGATAAGACCATCTCTCCCCCGTCCAGATATAAGTCACATCGCCACACCAGACTTGATTCGGCTCAGTCACCGCGAACTGACGATTTAACCGGTTAGGTATATGAACATGTTCCTGCTGTGTTTTTTTGTACGTATGTTTTGCTAGCTGGCAACTGACTAAGTCTAGTTCTTTCATGAACTTACTTGCTCGGTAACGGCTAAGTCGAATACCTCTTGCTGTGACTATGTCAGCAATGGTTCTCGCTCCAGCGGAACCATTGCTCAGCTCATAAGATCGGCGAACTTCGGCACGAACAAGCACATGCTCTGACGACAGAGATTTATCTCTATTTGCCCAATAACGATAACTACTGCGATGAACCCCGAACACTTCGCAAAGCCGTTTCACAGCATAACTCTTCTTGAGTTTCTCGATCATCGAGAACCGTTCAGGGAGTCTGACATCAAGAGAGCCGTAGCCTTTTTTAGAATTTCCTTTTCTTCTTCAATGCGTTTGATTTTCTTTTTAAGGTCACGAATTTCTCTTTGCTCTGGAGTGAGTGGTGATGAATTTGGTGTCTTACCAGCTCTTTCAGCTTTGAGTTGCCTTACCCAGCTTTCTAACGTAGTTTTTCCAATCCCCATTGCTTCGCAGGTTTCTTTATAGGAACGTCCCTGGTCAAGCACTAGCTGAGCGCATTCAAGTTTAAATTCTGGGTTAAAAGTGCGTCTTTCACGCTTAGTCATAATGTCACCTGTTTTAGTATCGAGATGATCATACATCACCTCTTAATCAGGTGGCCAAATTAACTATGCCACTACAAAGGGGCAATTTGATTGTTGGTTACGCCATGACGAACATAAAACTCTTGTGCGGGAGAGATCCGCCTTCATGAATCGCCTCTTCAATGTTGAGGTTGTTTACCAGTAATCATTGAGCCATCACTGGGTAGATCTGCATTATCTGATTATTTGCAACAGAGCCCTCAAAATAACGACTCAATTCTTATTCAGGTATTTGATGTGGCGGACATTCTTGTTGCCCAAAAAGTTAATGGGTCGTGGGTTAATATCAAGACTTGAGATTGTTAGCGACAAGCTTATTGTATGGTTGAAGTTCATAAAAACAGACAGATAGTTCTTGGCTACGATAATTTGAAGGTAAGGGATTTCAATGCTCCCTTACCTTTCAAGGAGGCTAATACAAAGCAATTTATATTTTAGTCTTAGTAAATGTATCCTTCCATGTTAATCCTGAAAGGATTAACAATCCGGCAAAGATAGCTATATTTTTAATGAAGTTTTGCTTTTCATGCCCAGCATCAGTCCCGGTAAAATTCCAGAAATCATGCAAGTTCACATTAATAATCAATACTAATACAGCGAGTATAATAGCAGCTATAGCAACATATCGATTAGCAATAATCATTAATGAACTTGTGATTTGACAAATTGCAGCAAGTGCCAAAAGAAAAGGTATCATGATCATCCCGTGCTTTTCCATTAGTGCCAAATGACCATCCCAAGCTGTGAACTTCATAATCCCAGGCAACAAAAAATACAGTGCAAGTAAAACTCTCCCTGTAATCAATAAATAACGATCCATAAAATCTCTCAAATTATTAATTAAATTAAACAATATAATAGCATGGAATATGGGGTTTTATCATAAACAAGGGTGATCATAACCTATCCCCCTTGTTTGCGACAAAACCAGTTCGGGGGTGAAATGTCGCCATTTGAATTCAGACTTGGCCACACGGCTTTGCTCAGTGGTGAATCATAATTAATGTCTGGCGGTTCGTAAGGTTTTTGCAACAAGCCCATCCACCCCCACTTTCTTACGCATGATTAGTCCGCGCTCCTCGAGAGTTTTGCATGAGACTCGAAAATTGTTCGGGTGGATATCTCTTTGAAGTAGATGGTTCACCGCCTGGTTAATGACCGTTGGCTTACCCTCTTTAACTCCCTTTGTGAACGCTTTGGCCATGATTAAACTATATGCTCCTTATCCATTGTTGCAATGAATAGTGCCAAGCCTTCCAATCTCTATCTGTGCCATTTAGGTATGCCTTCTTGGCATAACTGCTCTGCAACCGTCATAAGTGTGTCCTCGTGTTTCGGTACTGATGAGGCAAGTGACGTGATTAACGCCTCTATATTGTCTGTTTCACCTACTTGGAGTAGATAACTCATCAATAACTGTACTTGCTTCTCTGTAGTGTAATCGGTTAATAACAATGTGATCAGAGGTTGAATGAAATCCATGATATCTCGATGCCTAGCATGTTTTTGTACGAGCTCAAGCAAGGCAATACAACGATATTGCATTATCTCATCGTCAGATATGACGGTAACGTCGACTAAAAAAATCTTGAGTATAAAGTGCTTTAGCCTAGTCAGGGTTAGCAAAGCCTTTCAACCAATTCATTTCATACGGATAAGGTGAGATTTTGCCATGGTAAAACTGCAGTGGTATTCCCAAAGGCTAGCATCGATATACTGCTGCATAGCGGCGATAGCATATCTCATCAAGCGAAAGGCCATATTCTTGTCTGGTTGGCTTTGGTGCTCAATAAGCGCATAGACGTATCCATCGCCTTGGTTAGCGTTAAGAGGATAAAGTTCGTCCGAATAATAAGGTCGTAAGTTTTCATCAATAAAACTGCCAGACTCGAGCTTGAGTGTCGTTAAATCACAGATTTCGCGCAGCTCAACTGGTAGGTGAATATCCAGTAAATCTTTCGCGGTTTCTGGGTGAGTCAAAAACTGCTTAAAGAGCGCATCGTGCGGGGTTGGGGTTGCCTTTTTCATGTCATAATCTTAACACTGAATGAGGTTAAACCTTATCATAGTAAGGGCTCAGTGATCGCATTCTAGCTTAACATCGTGATATTCCGCTTGCTCACCCTTCGACTGGCTACGCCAGCTACGGGATTGCGCCGAGCAGTTGGAATCAATCATTCAATGTATTTTAGAGTATTTGATCTAACCAGTTTGTACCCCATTATTGCTTTCGACCAAACGCCCACGTCATCTACTGGATGAATTTTGACCAAATATAACTAATATGACACCCAAAATCACAAAATATGGAAAATGGCTGTCATAGTGCCGTTCTTAGCTCAAATGAACTCTGGGATTTTTACCCTGTAAATCGCTCTGGAAGCGTCAAAAATTTTCAAAGCGGTATGGTAGTATACTGACTTAAACCAGTGTGCCAAAACAATCGCTTACAACATCTGAGGCAGTCTGAGGGTTGTTTTTGAGAGAAAAGTCACACATTTGTCATAATAGGAATAATGAACACCCGGTTTATGTGTGTGCACACTTATCTGGGGTTTATTGTTTTGCTCCAAAATGATAGGTTTAAATGTCAGCTTGGGGTTGTTTGTACAATCCCTAAGAAGGCGAAGGGGCATGCTCCTTCGCCTTTTTTAATCAGGTTCTTTTATGGAGTTAATGATGATTTATAGATGGGCTCTCTTTCGCCATAAGTATTCTTTTTTAGGTGCTGCATGCGAATTGTTTGTTGTAGCGCTATTCCTTTTTTCAATAGCGTTACCTCTTATCTCTGAAACTTTACTTAATCTACAAATCTCATCAGCGTTATGGGGTTTCTGTTTGAGCTTATTTTTTGTTTTTTCTCGAAGTGAAAAATTACGCAGATCTATGCATGGTTAATGTGTTTATTTAACGTAACTACACTTAATCCGCACCTATGTTAGAGTAAGTTTAAAATGTCACATAGTTTGCTAAGATATAAATGTCCTCTTTAGTGAATCATCACTTAACGAGGAACCATGAAGATGCTGATAACTATAGGCGACAATTAGCTTGACTGGCCGTGGGTTCATCGGGCGCTTACTGCTCTCCAGATACAACAAAGCCCCGACATGAGTCGATGGTTATTACACAAAGTGAGTAGTAGGACGCGTCCTACTACTCGAAAAGTAGACCTTAACCGAACAGTTTTTTGAAGAACTCTTCAATTTTGGCGATTTCTTCAGGCCTCGCATTCGTTAGTTCAATTTTGGACTTTGATTTAGTCATCAATTGGTATGAAACCACTGCTTTACCTTTCTCAGCCCAAGTTTGAGGCTGCTTATTGATACCTGTCGGTTTCGAAGTAACAGGGACCCACTCTTTTAATCGTGCAATGACTTCTTTATTGATTCGTTCAGTTGGCATACCTTCAAGCTCACTGCGGGATTCATCAATCCATGTAGTCAAAGCGCTCTCAAACTCTTTGCTCTCTGAGATTATGCCAATCAGCTTGCGTAAGAACTTCGCATCGCGGCTACTAAAAGCATAATTCGCAAACAAACTCTTTAAGTTGTTCGGCATAGAGTAAATGGCAAGAGAAAGCGAGATATCCGATTTTTCATACAAGCGTTCTTGTTCAAGCTTGTAAGCTGACCACTCATTGACTTCCATTAAACGAGAATAAAGCTTGCCCTTTTCGTAGTAGTTAAATGACGTTTTGATGTCAGAAGACGCTACCAGCCAAGTAATTGTTTCTGGCGTCGGGATTTGATCTAAGATCTCGAAGTCCAATCCCACTTTCTTATCAATGGCGATCTCTGTACGACATGAGCCATCCACCACATAGAGCAGGCCATCTGCGCCTTGGTACGCGAGAACCGGCGAGATTTGCATACCAAACTCGATCTCATCATTCATTTTGTTGAGTTGAGTGGTATTGCGGCTCGACTGCTCACGAACGTTATCAACATCAACCCTTACCAGCGTCACAATATCTTCATATGATAAGGTTCTTTGGATAGCTCGGTAACTCGTACCGTCGATAGATTTAATTTCTCGCCCGGTTTTCGTAAAGTCCAGCTTCTTTGTTTCAGTCAAGAACTCTTGGAGATTGATACCTCCTTCATTTAATGAAGCTTCAATTGAGGCCAACTTACCTTGCGCTAAGGTCATGGTGGTTTGACGTTCATTCCCAGTCATAAAGGCTTGGGGTTTACGGTGTGAGCTCGACGTACTCTCCAATGTGGGCTTGGTCGTTGAAGACGTTTCCTCAACAGCCTTAGAAGCATTAAGTTGTGCGATTTTTTTCAGTCGGTCATTGGCCATGATTATTGCTCCTCACCTTTATCTTGTTGTTTCCAAACGTCAGTTACCAGTTTATGAATATCGGCCACCACTTCTTTACAGTTCGACTGAGCAGCTTCTAACGCTTTGCCTTTTTTGCTGTCCATTGACCGAGAGAATTCGAACACACTGCTATGCTCGGACGCACAACGTTTCACGGCTTCGCTATGTTTCATCTTGGTCGACAATACCGCGTTACCAAACTGATCCACTAGCGCATTGAAGATATCAAGTTCAGAGTCACTGCCCTTCCAATTAGAGATGACAACCTTTGCAAAATCATAGCCTGGATGCCCTTTTGCAATGAAACTGCCGATGATGCTGTCAAGATACTGAAAGTACGCGCAAGTTGCATCGGTATCGTTATGTTCCGCCTTACACGGAATCAGCACGCTAGTCGCGGCCAAATAACTATTCAACGTCGCAAAGCCCAATGAAGGAGGAGTATCAATCAAAATGAGGTCAAACACGTCATCGAGAGCATCTAAGATGTTTTTCAGTCGTGATGCTGGGTCGACGTTCTCCCCCGCTAATTGTCCACTGGCGCTCAAGGATTCCGAATCTCGGTCAGACTGGGACGCAGGGATAATTTTCAGATTTGGAATAAGCGTGTCTGAAACGGCATTACACACTTCATCCTTAAAGCTATCTGTATTAGGGTCAAGAACCATCAAATCGCCAATGCTGGTACGAGCGTCAGAAATATACTTTGCACCATTGCGCTCAATGAGTTTAGTTTCGTGTTCATGCACTGGCGGGAAGAAACTCGTCATGGTTGACTGGCCATCCATATCGACAAGGCAGATTTTGTAACCAGAATGATAGTTAATGGCTAACCCCGTTGCTACGGTGATCGTAATCATGGTCTTAGCAACACCGCCTTTTTGATTCTGAATGGCAATTATCTGCGTCTTCTGTTTTTGGGTTCTTTTAAACGGCTTATGTCTTTTTTTAAGGACGGTAGTATTCGGCATGTTATCGCGAATCAAGTACAACTCTTCAAGAGTTAGATAATACTGGATACCGACTTCAACATAACGTTTAGGGTTGATGCCTAACGCTTTCGTTAAATCCGTCAATACCTTTTGAGAACATTCGAGGTACTTCAACGCCTCAGCTTGAGTGAAAGAACGAGGTTGTTTCTCATTTGTTTCTCTACGTAATTCTAAAAATTTAGCGCCTCCGTCCCCTAGTTCGTCAACTAATTCAAGCGTCTTGAGCTGTTTCTCTGTCATTATTACCATAGCATTATCCACCAGTGGCCTGTCTTTAAAAACTAGTATGAATCATTACCAAAGGTAAGGAAAGGCATAACAAGTCAATTTTAATCAAATTCATCAAAATATGACTTATTATACACTCTTAAACTAATACTTGAGTTTTTATTGAACAGTAATAGGCAATATTAAAATATATATATACAATAAAATCAATAATTTAAAACAGTAGGACGCGTCCTACTAAATCTATTTAATTACCTGACTGTGTATTTATTTATTGATATAACAGCGGGGAGATTGATTTGAAGCTCCAAAGCGGACATTTTTATCTGGGATTGACAAAACATCAAACCTTCCAGCTAGCGCAAGTTTATTGCTCGCGCTAGCTCTTCAATCGTGTGAAAGAATGGGGTGAAGTTGGTAATGATAATTTCTTAATTCTTCATTGACTTGATACTGTTCGAATTTAAAGTAACGTTGCTCTGTTAAGCAATGAGTAAACTTGTCTAATTCATTGGTATGTATGAACAACGAGATTGGTGCAATCTGGCGATTATCATCATCGAAGCAGTGATCAATGTGTGCTCTATCGAGGTAAACAACGTCTATATCCTGAGTCGGCGTCTCTTCGACAAGTTTTGTCTTTAACCCCGCCTTTTCAAGGCGCTCTAATAAGGCATAAAGCTTATCAACGTCGTTTTTGTTTTCAATCGCTGAATATTGGTTTAAAACGCTTTCTATTCGTTTTTCGACTGAGCCAAATTTATCCTTCATTAAACAAACCGTTTTCAGCTTCTTCTTGATGGTGTTATATCGAGTTTGTTTCACTTTTGGCTTCAAGAAATCGATGATGATCTTGTTTCGTTGTTTTTCGTTAACAAAGCGAGGAGAAATACTTACAGTGAAGTAAAGGTGAAGAAGAGCGTTCTCGAAGGTCGATTTAAGCTGTTGATGATACGAATATTCTGACATTAGTGAGGCTGATTCTCTATTGGTGGCAGTATATTATCACAAAAATGACAACCTACGGGCTAGACAGGGTATGAGTAAATGGTCTTAACGTGGGATTTTTCCCGTTTTCTAAGCTGCCGAACCGGCGACGGTGTCGCCTGAGCGGCCTACGGCCGAAAACAAAGAGACTCAACCTACTAAAGTGCTGTGCATGAATCGTTTACTCTATAGGTAATGCATCCGAATAAGCCCATCAAACAACTCTTTAATGCCAACGTGCATATTTCGGAGCTAGCCGACCGCCTATTTCGGTTTTAATCATCCACTTTTCGGTGTGTTTCCGAAATCGATGGTCGATTTACCGAAATAAACCTCTTTTCTCTTTTAAATCAATAGGTTTAACCTAAGTCTTTCATGCTGAGAGCACTAAGGATAAATCATGCCGAAAAAGAGAATGCCAATGAATAAAATTAAGGAAATCTTACGCCTCCGATACGAGTGCAATCTTTCTAATCGACAGATAGCCGCTTGCCTCAATATTGCTCATTCCACTGTATCCCAGCATCTGTCCCGATTTAAATCCAGTGGCCTCACGTGGCCACTGGAAGAGACTCATCATGAAAATCAAGTCACCCAAGCTTTGTTTGATGGTCGCTCATCTTCTCAGCATAAAGTGATGCCTGATTTAACTCTCTGCTACTTAGAATTGAAGCGTAAAGGGATGACTAAAGCTTTGCTTTGGGAAGAGTATTGTCATCAGCATCAAGACAAAGCCTATGGCTATACACAGTTCTGCGAACTGTATCGACGTTGGCTAAAGACACAAAAACGCAGTATGCGCCAACTTCACCATGCTGGTGACAAGCTCTTCATTGACTACTGTGGCCCAACGATCCCTATTGTGAATCCAGATACAGGAGAATGCCGACATGCTCAGGTATTTGTCGCCACTTTAGGGGTGTCAAATTACACCTATGTCGAGGCGAGTGAGAGCCAAGGGCTTGAACACTTCCTCATGGCTCATGTCAATACCTTTAATCACTTTGGTGGTGCTCCGAATCTACTTGTACCTGATAATCTGAAATCTGCTGTAACGAAAGCAGACCGTCATAACCCTATCCTCAATGAGAGCTACCGAAAACTGGCACAACATTACGGTGTTGCTGTGATGCCAGCCAGGCCCTACAAGCCTAAAGATAAAGCCAAAGCTGAGAACGCAGTTCTCATCGTAGAGCGCTGGATAATGATGCGCCTTCGCCACCAAGTGTTCCATACAATGGCTGAGCTGAACCTGGCTATCCGAAAGCTGATGCATGACTTAAACCAAAGAGAGATGAAGCAGCTCGGTGTCAATCGACTGTAGTGGTGAACCGGCGACGGTGTCGCCTGAGCGGCCTACGGCCGAAAACAAAGAGACTCAACCTACTAGAGTGCTGTGCATGAATCGCTTACTCTATAGGTAATGCATCCGAATAAGCCCATCAAACAACTCTTTAATGCCAACGATAATTGGCTGAACTTCCTCAATAAATATCGGGAAGCTCTCCGACAAGTCGTCATTGAAAACGTCACTAAAATGCTCGCTTGCAATACCGCAGCTTTTGGCTCTAAAGAGTATCGATGCAGTCATGCTGACTGCACCCATCACAAATACATTCACCAAACGTGCAAATCTCGCTTTTGCAGCAGTTGTGGCATTAAAGCGACAGAGCGGTGGATACGAAAGCAACAATATGTCTTTCCAGAGTGTGAGTATCAACACGTTACGTTGACGCTTCCTCACACGCTGTGGCCAATCTTTCGGGATAATCGTTTTCTTCTCAATCATCTCTTTAGCTGTGCAGCCAATATCTTTTTAGGGTGGGCAAAGCAACTTGATATCGATATCGGGGTGTTCTGTGCGCTTCACACCTACGGCAGAAAGCTGAATTGGAATGTGCACATCCATTTGTCTGTCACACGTGGTGGTTTATGTAAGAGGACTGGTCTATGGAAGCCCATTTTCTTTAAAGCTAAGACCACTGAGAAGTGTTGGCGTGCCGCCATCACTCAACTTCTCAGCTCCCATTACGCAGAGTTAGACTTGAGTGGAGAAGACTGCCCTTTTATTCGCAATGAGCAAGATTGGTCCCGATTTTTAACCAGCCAATATTGCCGTCGATGGAAGCTGCACTTCGCAAAGAAAACAGCCAACGTGATGCCCACCATGACTTACCTCGGCCGATACCTAAAACGCCCACCTATATCGGCGTCGCGTTTACGACATGATTTCCAGGGAGGCTTAGTGACGTTTGATTATCTTAATCATAGGAATGGTCAGACGGAACCTCTCATTTTGAGTCCAGAAGCACTGGTAGAGCGCATGATTGAGCATATCCCAGATAAGCACTTCAAAATGATTCGATACTTCGGTTTTCTATCAAACCGTCGTCGTGGTGAGATGCTCCCTAAGGTCTACGATGCCTTAGGCATCGCCCCTAAAGACTCACCAGAAATGCCCGGTTACGCCGCTATGCTGAAAGGGTATGTGAAGGTTGACCCGTTTGAGTGCATTCTTTGTGGACACCGTTTAACGTTTCTGCGTTTTAGAGCTGGAGAGCCGCTGTCAGAACTGGTTCATCATGCTCTGGTTCAAGCCCAAATCAGGTCAATTTAGGCATTTCGTAGGATGAATGTATCTGAAATAGCGAAAACAGCGTGCAAGTGTTCAATTAACACCCGTGTTTAGATTGTAGAGCAGAAGTTAGGTCTGTCCGGGACTCATTCTGACGTGAGTTAGGCCGCGATTGTTCAGGTAAGGAAACATTGAGATTCCTTACCTTTCGAGTAACAGAGAATGCGAACAGTGTTAGATAAAAAACAGCAACAGCACCTAATGCTGTTGCTGTTTGAAAATATGAGAGGTCGTTTACAAAACGTCCCTGAGGTTTTTACGCTCTTCAATATATCCTTGTTCTGGAATAGTCCCGGGCAGCGTGATTTTTTTGGGGCTCTGATTAATGCTTTGCGCTGATCGAGCAGGCTTAGACGCCTTGGATTTCAAACTGAAGACCTGTGGGTTAATAGTGAGGCTTTGTCTCACTTCAACCACGAACTCTTGGTTTTCATTTTCAGGTAAATAATTGCTCTTAAGGTATTTAATCGACAAAGATTCTTTGTTTCTCTTTAACGTAAACAAGCACTTTGTTAGTCGCATTATCGATGTTAAACCTGCGCCTGATGCCATTGTGATTTCTTGGTTACCGCGGATCTCATCTTTATTCACGTGATGAACAAGCAACAAACTGGCACCTGATTCATTGGCAAGGTTCTGAAAAACATTTTTGATTAAGCGATCGTGTTTTACTTCCTCACAACGGCCTATTGATTCAGTTACAGTGTCGACGATCACTAAGTCGAATGCAGAGAAGGTTTGTTTGATTTTTTCTAAGTAATGCTTATGTTCTGTCTGTTCTTGGACCGAGCTATCGGGTGGAATCACTATCGGTTCAAGATCAGTGAGAAAGTGAAGATTGCTTTTTAGCTCTGACTTTATAGTGGTAGTGCAATTAGCCAGCTTTTCTTTCATTCGAGATTGAATCACGCCGGCTCCGTCTTCTGAACTCAATACTAAGGTTTTTGCGGGTTTATCGGCCGCGCTCATCCCGAGTAAAGACATTGAAGAAGCGTGTTCCATTGCAATACACAATGCTAGGTGAGACTTACCAACGTTAGGTGCGGCAATCAACATGCCTACATGTCCTTTAAGTAAACCTTTCAAGCTGAAGCTTAGATTTTCACTCGCAGATAAAGACATCAAGCTATCAAGAGATTGAGTGATCATGATTCTCCCTCCCCTATATAAAAAATTTGTATACCATTACCAACATCGCGAAATTGAAGACTGAAGTCTTTTTCAATTTGCACGGCATTGGCCAGCAAATCTTTTCTGAGATCACTACGGAAGCTATGACTGACTTTCGAAGCAATTGATTGAATGTAGCTATCAAGTGCCCACTCAAATTTCTTGTTGTGTAAGAATTCAGCTTTATGTGTAGTAATATACTTTAAAAATGAACGAACCGACGGTTTACTGTAGTTGGTCATTTTGTGTTGTTCTAATCGGTAGTAGTAGCCATGATCGCGTATTGCTTGCAGCAAACGCATGTCTGGCACTAAGAACACGTGGTTAGTGAGGTTTTTACTGTTTTTACGACCGGTCTTAAATTTACTTCGGTCACAATAAAATCGATAATCTTGAACAAACTCCAATGGCTTTTTTCCTACTACATTCTGCTCTTCATCAAGTTCATTGATCACCAAGTGAGCCGTTGCTAATTGAGTAATACGACGCTCTATTTGATCATAGTTTGCGCGAGTGGTCGCCATACCCATTCGGGTTGCTAATTCATACATGCTCATAGATAAAACGGTCGCGTCATGATCAATAAATGAATCAAAACCATCTTGTTGGGTATCTGAGATATCGCCGTCAGTAATGGTTTGGTATACCTGTGACCAGGTTAAACGCGCGCCGGCATCATAGGAAGTATCGTCTAGTTGAATCGTTTGAGCATACGCCAGCATAGTTTCCAAAATATCACGATGTGGTTGAAGTAAGTAATCAACATGCAGGTCAACTCTAAAGTTTTTTCCATAGCTATTGATGTTCACGCTTTCTAACGGATAGTTAGGATCGGTACCGCCGCTTTGTGCAATCTTGATGAGCTTGGATTGCATTGTGGATGTTAAACGTGAAGCTGGATGAAAGATGGTAGCTCTCGAAAATAGAATGGATGAGATGAACCGGTTCTTACGGTCCTCTTCATTAATAACCGTCAAACTAGAGCTAGATGTTGAAGCCATGATCATTACCTAATAGTGCGATAGTATTATTTTAACAGATAGTCTTCATTAACTCACTCTGTTCGGTAAATATTTATAACATATCGGTAAATATCTATACTTGAACACATAAAACAACTATAAACTTCGGTAAAAAATTACTCTGTTCGGTAAATGTTTAGTTCTGAGATAAAGATCCTCCATGAGGGCTAAGGAAGCCTATTTAAGGCTATATAATTGGTTTTTATTTATAGTTGATCTACGTACTATACTAATCATGATCGTTTTATCTCTAAGATCGGTAAATGTTTATATGGCATTTGTTCTATTCGGTAAATGTTTACATCAAAGATCGTTAGATGTTGGTATTGTATCGGTAAATATTGATATTAAATCGGCAACTATTTACATAATTTCGGTTGATGTTGATATTTTTAATAATTATCTAAGAAACTAGAACCTTAAGGATCTAGTTTCTTAGATAATACCAACTTCACTGAGGTTCAGTAGGTGACTTAACCAGTAACCCCAAATCTCTAGAGAGCTTTGATGTGACTGGTTAAGTAAATGTTAATGATCTGCTTTAAATTAACTAATATTCATCACTATCCTTATGTAATTGATATGTTTAATTCTATTGTTCTATCGACTTTTGAACGCTTGATTTTTCATTTATTCCTTATTTGATCGCGTACCTGCATTTTGGGGCTTTACTGCCTTGATCGTTATATTGTAGTGGCATAGTTAATTTGGCCACCTGATTAAGAGGTGATGTATGATCATCTCGATACTAAAACAGGTGACATTATGACTAAGCGTGAAAGACGCACTTTTAACCCAGAATTTAAACTTGAATGCGCTCAGCTAGTGCTTGACCAGGGACGTTCCTATAAAGAAACCTGCGAAGCAATGGGGATTGGAAAAACTACGTTAGAAAGCTGGGTAAGGCAACTCAAAGCTGAAAGAGCTGGTAAGACACCAAATTCATCACCACTCACTCCAGAGCAAAGAGAAATTCGTGACCTTAAAAAGAAAATCAAACGCATTGAAGAAGAAAAGGAAATTCTAAAAAAGGCTACGGCTCTCTTGATGTCAGACTCCCTGAACGGTTCTCGATGATCGAGAAACTCAAGAAGAGTTATGCTGTGAAACGGCTTTGCGAAGTGTTCGGGGTTCATCGCAGTAGTTATCGTTATTGGGCAAATAGAGATAAATCTCTGTCGTCAGAGCATGTGCTTGTTCGTGCCGAAGTTCGCCGATCTTATGAGCTGAGCAATGGTTCCGCTGGAGCGAGAACCATTGCTGACATAGTCACAGCAAGAGGTATTCGACTTAGCCGTTACCGAGCAAGTAAGTTCATGAAAGAACTAGACTTAGTCAGTTGCCAGCTAGCAAAACATACGTACAAAAAAACACAGCAGGAACATGTTCATATACCTAACCGGTTAAATCGTCAGTTCGCGGTGACTGAGCCGAATCAAGTCTGGTGTGGCGATGTGACTTATATCTGGACGGGGGAGAGATGGTCTTATCTAGCCGTTGTTATTGACTTGTTCGCACGAAAAGTCATCGGTTGGGCAATGTCTAACTCACCAGATAGTGTATTGACTGGCAAGGCGCTGACCATGGCCAATGAGAGCCGCGGAAGGCCGTCTGGTGTAATGTTCCACTCGGATCAAGGTTGCCACTATACGAGTAAAAAATATCGTCAGTTGCTATGGAGATATCGAATCACTCAAAGTATGAGTCGTCGAGGGAACTGTTGGGATAATAGTCCTATGGAGCGAGTGTTCAGAAGTTTAAAAACGGAATGGGTACCAAAGAATGGCTATAGAAGTTTTACAGAGGCACAGAAAGCAATAACGGATTATTTGGTTGGTTATTACAACCAGCATCGTCCACATCAATACAATGGTGGATTAACACCAAATGAGTCGGAACGACAGTTTTGGTTCCCTTATAAAACTGTGGCCAGTTTTACTTGACCACTACAGTGTAGGCTTTCTTCAATAAAGCTACCGGATTCGAGTTTTAGTGTCGTTAAATCACAAATATCACGCAGCTTAGCAGGGAGGTGAATATCCAATAAATCCTTAGCGGTTTCTGGATGCGTCATAAACTGCTTAAAGAGCGCGTCATGTGGGGTTGGAGTTGTCTTTTTCATGCCACCATCTTATCACTGAATGAGATTAAACCGTATCACAGTAAGAGAGCCGTTCTTGTACCTAAATTTCAGTACGCCTTAAAGCACTACAGCAAAAGAAGTATCCTTTTTGCTTCAACCTCATACTCATTTTTAAGGCTTGCGACAAACTTAAAAAACTTTTTAAGTGAGGTTTTAATCTCATGGTCTGAGTCAGCATTCCATACCTTTCCACGACACCAAGCCCTGAATTGGCTGTTCAGTTTACCTTTGCTTAAATCCTTTAAATCAAAAATGTCTTTAGAAGACTCAAGATAAATAATGAACAACTCAACATTTGAAGTATGTTTGTGAGCAGTTTTTTTTGTGTACTTAGACATTAACATATCCATAAACTGGTCATTAAGGTTTTCAAGCTCTTTCTTAAACGGAAGAAATCGCTCCTCAAAATTTTGAAGCATTTGTTTGTATTCTTCTAAAGTAACAACAGGCATCAAATTTTCCTTTCGCTGATGATTCAAAAATTATAATTTACCCCAAAAATGAGGTGTATAATATGTTAAATTGACAAAATTAGGCTGGCTTTTACGCGTTAGGGGACGACTCTAGCTACAACCGCTCGAAAGTCAGCCTCTTCTATTTACAAACCCTAGATTTCCCTTCTGAAAGTTAATTACAGTTTTCTGATAAATGTTAAACACTTGTGATGCCTTTTTATTTCGACTCGATTTTGCCCTCTAAGTCTCAAAACTAGAGCTTTTTGATTTCAATCTAACTGACCGCTATCAGATTGCCTTTAAAAATTGATCCTGATGCGGGATCTTTTGTTAGCATTAAAAAATCAAGAATAAAAATGGAGTCTTCTTTTATGTTACTGAGAAATTTTATCGATACTAAAGCCTTGTCTTGGCCATTGGCTCCCCATTTAGAACTGACTAAGGTGGGGAAGTTGACTCTTTATCTTTCTCCTGATATCCCAGAACGAAAGTTTTCAATTGATGAGTTACTTGTTGAGGCGAAACTGTCTAAAAAACAGGCTAAATTATGGGCGGTTTATTTCCGGGATCTTGCTAGCGAGTTAGATTCTCTTCATGACGAGAGTAATAACAAGTAAGCTAAAGCATTTTGGGTGCTCTCGATAGGGAAACCAAGGAGTGATTAAATGAAAATAGTTAAACAATTAATCAGACATTTACGGTCAGTTAAACAGTAAGTTTATGGTGTGACTGGAAAAAATAATGGAGCTTAATTGGATCTATGCGTTTAAGCTTTGAATTTGCAGTTGAATGTAAAAACTGACGCGCGATTGCTTGTCGGCTTTGTACTGTCTCTACATGCAAGCATATAGCAACCAGCACAAACCTATCTTAATGGAGTTGAATTTGAATATAAATGAATGGGTGTGTATCGAGGACGGAGAGGGTGATTACGTGATCGAGCGTTTTGAAGTTCGAATGAAAGGGAGAAAGCCATTGGTGATCAATAATCCGTCTTTTTCGAAACTGATCTTTGTCACCCAACAATATCTCAATTGCTCTCTTAACATGACCAAGGAACTCATTAGGCGAACCGTTTTAAATTCGTCAGAACCATTCACCATAGAAGAGTACGTCAAGTTGGTTGAATATCTTGAGAGAAACTAAAGTGAGTCATTCAAAGAGTGTGTTACTTACCTGGCCTTAAGTAAAAGGAGCGTTTTTTCTTAACTTTTGCACTGTGGCCAACACTGCTAGTCTTTCTTTTGGCTCTAACGCTTGGTAGTTTTTAGCCCATAGTTGGGCTTTTCGTTTAATGCGTAGTCGGTCGGTAAAGTTAACCCCTGCATAAACTGACCAGTGCAAAATATTGGATTTGTAATTCATCCACAATTGTTCTCGTCTCACACCACCCCGTGTCATCACGTTAAACTCATACGTCCGCCAGTCCGTTAATATCGAGTAGTATAATTCGGCCGGATACCATGAAAGCATGATTTTGACCCCGCTTATAGATCGGTCAAGCTAGTTGACGCTCTATAATCGTGTTAAAACAAGAGAAAGTATCGACGACAAGATAGAGAGGTATTCGCATAGAGAAAATCAGTACTCTGTCAATAATTAGCTTAATGATATTTTTGGTGCTCGTATCATTCTATCTAAGCCTGAGATAGAAGAAATAATGGAAGAGCTGGATGGATGGCAAGATGAGCTAGATCTCAAAAACTGGTACGTGAGAGATAAAGAAGGCTACAAAGGTCTTCACATCAACTTCAAGAATCGAAGTAACTTCTACTTTCCTTGGGAATTGCAGATATGGGATAGGGACGATCTAGAATCGAATGTAGAGAACCACGGCGTTTTTCAAGGTAGTTGTCATCATTTGCTTGCTTATTAAGCAGCTTCTCTTTCTGGATTTAAGTGTACGTCACCAACTGGCTTACAGTTCCTGATATCACCAGGCCAGCGTTTAGGGTTTAGCTGTTTTGCAGCGAGCAATACCTCAGCTCGGCGCTTTAAGATCTCTTCATCTTTCCCATTATGACGCTCTGAAGGCGTGACATAATTTAACTTACTATGCTTGTGCTCGGTGTTGTACCAGCGCACGAAGACTTTAACCCAACTGCGACTGTTGTCGAGAGTTTCAAAGCCCTTTGTCGGCCAGTTTGGCATGTACTTTACCGTGCGGAACAACGACTCCACATATGGGTTATCATCACTGACTCTTGGGCGGCTATACGATGAGGTAATGCCTAACTCATCCATCTTCGCTTTGAACGTCAGCGACTTCATAGGCGCTCCGTTATCTGAATGAAGGACCAGTGGCTGATTGAAGCACTGCTCTCGCATCAACGTTCGTTGTAAGAGTTGTGACGCTAACTCATCGCGTTCACGTTCATACACTTCATAACCCACGATTTTTCGGCTGTAGATGTCCTCAATAACGTACAGATAATAGTGTTGGCCTCGAACCTTTGAAGGCAAGTAAGTGATATCCCATGTGTAGACTTGATTCGAGCCTGTCGCCGTATAACTCGTTGGCTTCGCTTGCTTTTGTCTACCCTTCTGACGGCCTCGGTTGTGAAGTTGCCCTTGTCCACTCAGTACCCGATAATAGCTCGACTCTGAAGCGATATACTCACCTTTATCAAGCAATGTCGGTACGATTTGAGTCGGAGGTAAGCTCGCGAACTCTGGTCGGTTACATACCTCGATAATCGCGTCGCGCTCTTTCTGCGACAGCTTATTAGCTGGCTCTGGCCTCG